>NZ_LKDX01000003.1:0-181822 GCF_001401795.1 Pseudoalteromonas sp. P1-26
CTGCTTTTTCAGCAGCGATACGCTCTTGCTCTAAACGTTCAGCCTCTGCTTTTTCAGCAGCGATACGCTCTTGTTCTAAACGTTCAGCTTCAGCCTTTTCGGCTTCAATTCGCTGTTGTTCTTCTATTTGCTTCTGGTTATCAGCCTCTTTTGCTGCTTGCTCTGCTTGTTGCTTATCTGATTTGCCAAAACCAAACCAAGACAGGAATTTACTTTTTTTTGCCATACTTGCTAATAACCACTTATAAAAATCTGATAAACTTACATGAATAATAGTTTGGTGACAGTTCAGCTTTTTAGCCAAACATAAACAGGTACCATCTATCGCTAAGGTCGCAATACTATCACTTTTAGCGCAGTAGAAAAATGACACGCTAGCTATTGCATACAATATTATCTGAGCTAGTGGTCAGTTACCAATGATTAGTGAGTTAAATGAGAAAAAAATCAACAGCTAACCGCCAAGCAAAAGCAGCGAACAATAAATCAGCAAATGGATTTATTCGTATTATTAGTGGGCAATTTCGCGGTAGAAAATTACCCGT
Organism: Pseudoalteromonas sp. P1-26; assembly: GCF_001401795.1. Lineage (NCBI taxonomy): Bacteria > Pseudomonadati > Pseudomonadota > Gammaproteobacteria > Alteromonadales > Pseudoalteromonadaceae > Pseudoalteromonas > Pseudoalteromonas sp. P1-26. Next base: position 546 of record NZ_LKDX01000003.1, read on the forward strand.
AAAAGATGTGCAAGGCTTGCGCCCAACCACAGACCGAATAAAAGAAACTGTATTTAACTGGCTAATGCAAGATACCCGAGGCGCAGCGGTACTCGATTGCTTTGCCGGTTCCGGCGGTTTAGGTTTTGAGGCGTTATCGCGCTTTGCTGATCATGCTGTGTTTTTCGAACTAGATAAAGGTGCCGCTAGCCAACTAAAAGAAAACATTAGCACCCTTAAATTGGATAATGCCGTCGTAAAACAAGGCAATAGCCTTTCATTATTAGAACAAAACATGCAAAACGAGCAATTTGATCTAATTTTTGTTGACCCGCCATTTCGACAAAACTTGGCTGAAAAAAGTTGTTTTTTACTCGAAAAAAATAGCTGGTTATCTGCCCAAGCACTTATATATGTTGAGGTCGAAAGCGAACTAAGCGACTTAGACACCCCAGATAACTGGATGCTTTTAAAAGAAAAAACTGCCGGACAAGTGATTTGTCGGCTATATCAACGCGAGACAAATTAACTCTGTTTTGCAAACCTAGTTTCTGTTAATATTATTCTTTACATGTGGTGTTGCTTCGGATTACAATACCGCACCATTTTTGAACCACTTGGTCGTTATTCGATCAACTTGAGCAACGCTCATTATTTAGGTAGGTGAATTTTTAATGCCAGTAATTAAAGTAAGAGAGAACGAACCGTTTGACGTAGCACTTCGTCGCTTCAAGCGTTCATGTGAAAAAGCAGGTATCCTTTCAGAAGTTCGTCGTCGCGAGCACTATGAAAAACCAACAGCTGAGCGTAAGCGTAAAAAAGCTGCTGCAGTAAAGCGTCACATGAAGAAGCTTTCTCGCGATAACGCACGTCGCGTTAAATTATACTAATCAGTATTTGGTCTTGTATAAATGAGCCTTTTATTAACGCTAAAAGATGCGCAAAAAGATGCGATGAAGGCAAAAGACAAAGAACGTCTTAAACCTATCCGCATGGTACTTGCTGCAATCAAGCAACGTGAAATTGATGAGCAAATTACGCTTGACGACGACGGTATTACCGCTGTTTTAGTAAAGCTTGTTAAGCAACGTCGCGATTCTTACACCCAGTACATTGATGCGGGTCGTGAAGATTTAGCTGAAATTGAAGCCAGTGAGATTAAAGCACTTGAAGAATTCTTACCTCAACAATTGAGTGAAGAAGAAATCATTGCTCTTATTGACTCGGCTATAGCTGATACAAATGCAGCGGGTATGCAAGACATGGGTAAGGTAATGGGAGTTATCAAAAGCAAAGCTGAAGGTCGTGCCGATTTAGGTAAGATTTCTGGCTTAATCAAGCAACGATTAACTGCCTAACCCCCACATACAGATGTATGATTCAAGCAAACCGAGCCTAGTGCTCGGTTTCTTGCTTTTAGTCTTTCATAAACACAGTAATTGTGTTCAAATCTTATTTTACAACGCATAGATAGCGCAGGAAAATACAACAGCTATGGCCGGAAAGATCCCTCGACAGTTTATTGATGATTTACTCGCTCGCACAGATATTGTTGAGTTAATTGATTCGAGAGTTGGCCTTAAAAAAGCAGGTAAAGACTACCAAGCTTGTTGCCCATTCCATAACGAAAAATCACCTTCATTTACCGTTTCTCAAGATAAACAGTTTTACCACTGCTTTGGTTGTGGTGCCAATGGCAATGCAATTTCGTTTGTCATGGAATATGACAAATTAGAGTTCGTTGATGCTATTGAAGAATTAGCGAGTATGCTCAATTTAGACGTACCTCGCGAACAAGGCACAAGTTCCGGCCCGCAACGCACTGCAGAACAAAAGCGCTCCGATTACGATTTAATGTTACATGCTGCTCGCTTTTATCAGCATCAGTTAAAGCATCATGCCAACTCAAAAACGGTTATAGACTATATCAAGGGTCGTGGTTTAAGCGGTGAAACAGCGAAAAAATTCATGATTGGTTATGCGCCAAGTGAATGGGAAGCGCTATGCCAGCAACTTGGCCGCAACAAAGAACAAAAAGAGCAGCTTGTAGAACTAAAACTAGCCTCTGAAAAGTCGCCTGGTCGCCAATTTGACTTCTTCCGTGATCGACTCATGTTCCCTATTCGCGATAAACGCGGTCGGGTGATTGCCTTTGGTGGCCGTGTTATGCAAGCGGATCAAGGTCCTAAATACCTTAACTCACCAGAAACCCGTATTTTCCATAAAGGCTTTGAGCTTTATGGTTTATACGAAGCCAAGCAAGCACATAAAAAACTTGAACATATTTTAATTGTTGAAGGGTATATGGATGTTGTTGCTTTAGCTGAGCAAGGCATCGAATATGCCGTTGCCGCCCTTGGCACAGCAACGACCGCAGAACATATGCACACTTTATTTAGAACCACAGATAAAGTGATTTGCTGCTACGACGGTGACCGTGCAGGTCGCGATGCAGCTTGGCGTGCACTAGAAAATGCACTGCCTTATCTTGGTGATGGTAAGTCGTTAAAGTTTGTGTTTTTACCAGATGGTGAAGACCCTGATTCACTGGTACAAAAAGAAGGTAAAGACGCTTTTGAAGCTAGGTTAAGCGAAGCGGATGATTTTACTAAGGTGCTGTTTAATAAGCTCAGCCAAGAGATAGACCTAACTCAAGACGCAGGTAAAGCAAAGCTCCTTAGTGATGCCCTGCCACTAATTGAAAAAATCCCTAGTGATTTTTACCAAGAAAATATTTTGGAACATCTTGGCCGCTTAATTGGTCGAACAAGAGAGCAGTTAAATAATCGCGTTAAGTCGCCAAAGCAACAGCATGCGATTGAGCGTAAATTTAAAATAACACCAATGCGTCAAGCGATTGGTATTTTATTGCAACACCCAAATTTGGCGACCAGCATTGCTTATATGCCAGAATTAGCTGAGATGAAAATAGCCGGTATTGAGCTATTTTTACGCATTCAGCACTTAGCACTAGAACGTGAAGGTATCACGACGGCACAAATTTTAGAGTCATTTAGGGATGGCGCTGAATATGACGCGTTAGTGAAACTAGCAACTTGGCAGCACCAAATAAATGACGATCGTTTAGAGACTGTTTTTAAAAATACTTTTAAATTTATTGAAGACCAGTGTTTAAATTATCGACTAGAGACCCTATTAATAAAAGACAAGACCCAAGGCTTAAGCAGCGAAGAAAGGCTAGAATGCCACTTACTGACGCAAGCGTTAAAAGGCAGCAACAGCTAGTCAGAATTGAATAATGCTGTTATACTGTGCTATTCACTGCGTCTAGTTAGTTTTCGTGTCGCTTAATTAGTAAGCGAGCTGGCGCCTGTTGTATCAACTTTCAGAGTGGAAGAATAAATCTCTATGGATCCAACTCCTCAGTCACAATTAAAGCTTCTGATTCAAAAAGGTAAAGAGCAAGGTTATTTAACTTTTGCAGAAGTTAATGATCACCTTCCACAAGACATTATCGACTCAGATCAGGTAGAAGATATCATTAGCATGATTAATGATATGGGTATCAAGGTAAGTGAAAACGCACCTGATGCCGATGAATTAATGATGCAAGAAACAACGACAGACGAAGACGCAGCAGAAGCCGCGGCAGCTGCACTTGCGACTGTAGAAAAAGAGATCGGTCGAACAACTGACCCTGTACGTATGTATATGCGTGAAATGGGTACTGTTGAACTTCTTACGCGTGAAGGCGAAATCGTTATCGCTAAGCGTATTGAGGAAGGTATTAACCAGGTACAGATTTCAGTTGCTGAATACCCTGAAGCAATTACTTATCTACTAGAGCAATGGGACAAGTTCGAAGCAGAAGAAATGCGCTTAAGCGACATTATCTCTGGTTTCTTTGATCCTAATAATGAAGAAGAATCACAAATCTCTGCAACACACATCGGTTCTGAGTTAAACGAAGAGCAACTCGACGAAGAAGACGACGAAGACGATGATGAAGATGACGACAGTGATGACGATGATGATAGCGATGGCGACACAGGTCCAGATCCTGAAGAAGCTCGTATTCACTTCGAAAACTTACGTGAGCTTTATAACAAAGCACGCGAAACGTTCGAAGAAAAAGGTCGCTCGCACCCGGATTCACTTGAAGCTATTGCAGAAATAGGCGAACTATTTAAAACCTTTAAATTAGTGCCAAAACAGTTTGACCGCATGGTTAACAACATGCGTGAAATGATGGACCGCGTTCGTGTACAAGAACGTATCATCATGAAACAAGCTGTACAAATTGCTAAGTTACCGAAAAAGAGCTTTATCAAGCACTTTGCTAACAACGAAACAGACACAAGCTGGATTGACCTTGAGATTGCTGCAAACGAGAAATACTCAGTAGCACTTGAAACAGTTAAACCAGAAATCATTCGTTGCATCAGCAAACTAAGTGCAATTGAAGAAAGCACAGGCCTTAGCATCGAACGAATTAAAGATATCAACCGCCGCATGAGTATTGGTGAAGCGAAAGCTCGCCGTGCGAAGAAAGAAATGGTTGAAGCGAACTTACGTCTTGTAATTTCAATTGCGAAAAAATACACCAACCGTGGTTTACAGTTCTTAGACCTTATCCAAGAAGGTAATATTGGTCTAATGAAAGCGGTTGATAAGTTCGAATACCGCCGTGGTTATAAGTTTTCTACTTATGCAACATGGTGGATCCGTCAAGCAATCACGCGTTCGATTGCTGACCAAGCACGTACCATCCGTATTCCTGTGCACATGATTGAGACGATCAACAAATTAAACCGTATCTCTCGTCAAATGCTACAAGAGATGGGTCGTGAGCCGAGCCCAGAAGAATTAGCTGAGCGTATGTTAATGCCTGAAGACAAGATCCGTAAGGTACTTAAAATCGCTAAAGAGCCAATTTCAATGGAAACACCAATCGGTGATGATGAAGATTCGCACTTAGGTGACTTCATTGAAGATACCACTATCGACTCACCTATTGATTCTGCAACCATGGAATCACTACGTGGCGCAACAAACGATGTACTAGCGGGCTTAACAGCACGTGAAGCTAAAGTACTACGTATGCGTTTCGGTATCGACATGAACACTGACCATACATTAGAAGAAGTAGGTAAACAATTTGACGTAACACGTGAGCGTATTCGTCAAATCGAAGCGAAAGCGTTACGTAAATTACGTCACCCTTCTCGCTCTGACTTACTGAAAAGCTTCTTAGATGCTAAGTAATTTAGTATCGCGTTATTAACTAAAAGGCCGCTGTTGCGGCCTTTTTTCTATTCGAGAGATATTCATGGCTTGGATCCAAATTCGCATCAACGCAAATGCAGACAACGCAGAATTAATCAGCGACTTACTCATGGACACTGGCAGTGCGTCAGTCACCTATGTTGATGCCAAAGATACCCCTATTTATGAGCCAAAACTTGGTACTGTGCAGTTATGGGCTGATACCACTGTGATTGGCCTGTATGACGCTAACCATGATATGGACAGCGTAGTAGCAACATTAAATGCTGAAGCAACACTCGCCGATAAGCTCGTTTATAAAATTGAACAGCTTGAAGATAAAGATTGGGAACGTGAATGGATGGATAACTTCCACCCTATTCAATTCGGTGAGCGCTTATGGATCTGCCCAAGCTGGCGCGATATTCCAGATCCTGATGCGGTTAATGTATTACTCGATCCAGGCCTTGCTTTTGGTACAGGTACCCATGCAACGACTGCGCTTTGTTTAAAATGGCTAGAAAGCCAAGATTTAACAGGTAAAACTGTGGTCGACTTTGGTTGTGGCTCAGGTATTTTAGGAATTGCTGCGATCAAACTCGGCGCTGAACGTATGATCGGTATCGATATAGATCCTCAAGCCCTTGAAGCAAGCCGCGATAATGCAAAACGTAATGGCGTTGCAGATAAACTTGAAGTGTATTTACCTGAAGATCAGCCAGAGTTTACAGCCGATATTGTGGTTGCAAACATCTTAGCTCAACCTCTTCGCGAACTACATGAAGTGATTTTAGGTCTTTTAAAACCGAATGGTAAAATTGCTATGTCAGGTATTTTAGAAGAACAAGCTCAGTCTGTAGCCGATGTTTACGCCCCGTTTTTAGCACTTGATGACGTGGCTGTTGAGGGTGAATGGACCCGAGTAAGCGGCATCAAGAAAGCCTAAATAGCACTAGAGTATTTACTCAAACATAATAGGTAAAGCCAGTATTTAACAGGCTTTACCTTATTTTTACAGTTAGTAGTTTCTCACTTTTTTGTGAGTAAAAATTTTTCTGTTCAAATATCAAACAAATCAACCTACCCGTCAAACTGTTATCAAAAGTCAATACGAAAAGGGCAAAAAAAAGTCACTTTTGTTCAATTTATAGCCTTTGATTTTTGCTAAAAAAGCCGTAAACTTAGCGCCCCTTGAAAAGAGGCCAATTGAATAACAGTGCGTATCGGTTCATACCAACTTGAGAACAATGTAATTGTCGCGCCAATGGCAGGCATTACAGACAGACCATTTAGACAACTTTGCCGTCGCTTAGGTGCGGGCCTTGCTGTTTCTGAAATGCTCTCGTCAAACCCGAAAGTATGGAAAACCGAAAAATCGATGAACCGTATGGATCACAGCGGTGAATCGGGAATTCGTTCGGTGCAAATCGCCGGAGCCGATCCTGAGCTTATGGCACAGGCAGCACAATTCAATGTCAGCAATGGTGCACAGATCATAGATATCAATATGGGGTGCCCAGCTAAAAAAGTGAATAAGAAACTCGCAGGCTCAGCCTTATTACAGTTTCCTGAATTAGTACAAGAGATACTCGATGCCGTTGTTAATGCTGTCGATGTCCCTGTCACTTTAAAAATCCGTACCGGATGGGATCAGGATAACCGTAATGGTGTCGAGATTGCGAGAATAGCTGAACGTTATGGCATTGCCTCACTGGCAGTACACGGGCGAACGCGCGCATGTATGTATAAAGGTGAAGCAGAGTACGCCACAATTAGGGATATTAAACGTTCAGTGTCTATCCCTGTCGTTGCCAATGGTGATATTACTTCACCAGAAAAAGCAAAGCAGGTTTTGGATTATACGGGTGCAGATGCCATTATGATTGGTCGAGCCGCCCAAGGTCGCCCTTGGATTTTTAGGGAGATAGACCACTATTTGCGAACTGGAGAACATTTGCCAGCACCTGAAATTGCAGAGGTGCGTAGCATTTTGATGGAGCATTTAGACAATCTTCATCAGTTTTACGGGGAGCCAATGGGAGCGCGTATCGCTCGAAAGCATGTATCTTGGTATTTGCAAACCCATGACAGTGACGGTCAGTTTAGGCGAGTATTTAATGCGTTAGATAACCCACAGGCACAAGTCGACGCATTAGAAGAATACTTTAAAACACTAGCAGCTAACTAAGAAAGAAAGAGACATATAACGATGTTCGAACAAAACGTGACTTCTCCATTTATCACAAACCCTCATGTACAGTCACACGAGAAACCACAGCCGTTGCGTGATGCAGTGAAAAAAGCTGTTCATCACTACTTAAAGCAACTTAATGGTCAAGACGTACAAGACGTATACGACCTTGTTCTTTCTGAGCTAGAAGCACCATTACTTGAAGAAGTAATGACGTACACGCGTGGTAACCAAACTCGTGCTGCAATCTTACTAGGTATCAACCGTGGTACTTTACGTAAGAAGCTTAAAAAATACGGCATGAACTAATACTGGTTATATTGGACTCGTAGTAAGCCAGCATATTTATTTTGCTAATAAACGCTTACTAATCCAATACAACTGATATAAAAGTTTTTAATAAAAAGCACCTTAGGGTGCTTTTTTTATAGCTGTTAAAAACTATGCAAAATCCTCACGCTTTAAACGTCGTTTTTTAAAGCAGATTCAGTTAAAATACCGCCTTTCTAAGCTAGCTCAAACATTGAGGTAATCAAAACTACAATGGATACACATCGTCCAATTCGTCGCGCACTATTAAGTGTGTCAGATAAAACCGGTATCGTTGAATTTGCTCGCGCTCTTGAAGCACAAGGCGTGGATATTTTATCAACTGGCGGTACTTGCAAATTACTTGCTGATAACGGCATCAAAGTCACTGAAGTATCTGACCATACTGGTCACCCTGAGATCATGGATGGTCGCGTAAAAACACTTCATCCAAAAATTCACGGCGGCATCTTAGCGCGTCGCGGTCAAGATGAAGACGTAATGGAGGATCACAACATCTCTGCTATCGATATCGTTGTAGTTAACTTATACCCCTTCGCAAACACTGTTGCGAAAGAAGACTGCAGCCTAGAAGATGCGATTGAAAACATTGATATCGGTGGTCCAACTATGGTTCGCGCTGCGGCGAAAAACCATAAAGACGTAACTATCGTAGTTAATGCAAAAGATTACGACCGCGTAATCAGCGAAATGCAAAGCAACAACGGTTCAACAACGTATAAAACACGTTTTGATCTAGCTATTGCTGCTTACGAGCACACAGCTCAGTACGATGGCATGATTGCAAACTACTTCGGCAAAATGGTTCCTGACTACACAGAGGAAGCTGCTGAAGAGACTAAATTCCCACGTACTATCAACATGCAGTTCACTAAAAAGCAAGATATGCGCTACGGTGAGAACTCACACCAAGACGCTGCTTTTTATGTTGAAAACGACCTAACTGAAGCATCTGTTGCGACTGCAGTTCAACTGCAAGGTAAAGCACTTTCTTACAACAACATTGCTGACACTGACGCAGCATTAGAGTGTGTAAAAGAATTCGACGTACCAGCGTGTGTTATCGTAAAACATGCGAACCCTTGTGGTGTGTCAATTGGTGACAACATTCTTGAAGCTTATGATCGCGCATTCAAAACTGACCCTACATCAGCATTTGGTGGCATCATCGCATTCAATAAAGAACTTGATGCAGACACAGCTGAAGCTATTGTTGCTCGTCAATTCGTTGAAGTTATCATTGCACCTAAAGTATCTGAAGCTGCAGCCCAAATCGTATCTGCTAAGCAAAACGTACGTTTATTAGAATGTGGTGAATGGTCTGGTAATGCAACAGGTCACGACATCAAGCGTGTTAATGGCGGTATTCTAGTTCAAGACCGCGACCTAGGTATGGTAACGCAAGGCGACCTTAAAGTTGTATCTAAGCGTCAACCAACTGAGCAAGAATTAAAAGATTTATTATTCTGCTGGAAAGTAGCTAAATTCGTTAAGTCTAACGCAATCGTTTACGCACGTGACGGTATGACGATTGGTGTAGGCGCAGGTCAAATGAGCCGTGTTTATTCAGCGAAAATTGCTGGTATCAAAGCCGCTGACGAAAACCTTGAAGTAAAAGGTTCAGTTATGGCATCGGATGCATTCTTCCCATTCCGTGACGGTATTGATGCAGCAGCAGAGGCTGGCATCACCGCTGTTATTCAACCAGGTGGTTCAATGCGCGATGAAGAAGTTATCGCTGCAGCTGACGAAGCTGGTATGGCAATGGTATTTACAGGTATGCGCCATTTCCGCCACTAATCACATAAAGGGTTAAGCACATAGCTTAACCCTTTTTGTTTGCCACAAATTCACGTATTCTGATTAATAATAATAATTACCCATATAATGAAGGAACAGATGATGAAATTTGCCGTAAAATCGTTACTTGTTGCCAGCCTTGCACTGACATCAGCACAAGCTTTAAGCCATGGCCATGAATCAGCGCTTACACAAGCTGTGCAATCAAGCGAACGTGATGCTAAAAATAGCGCACGTGATCAATATCGCCATCCAGTTGAGACACTTGAGTTCTTTGGCTTCAAGCCAAGCATGACCGTTGTTGAAATTGCACCTGGCGGTGGTTGGTACAGTGAAATCCTTGCACCGGCTGTAAAAGGCCATGGTGTTTACTACGCGGCACATTTCCCTGCTGATTCTGAGGTGGGTTATTACCAACGTTCATTAGCTGGTTTTAAGAAAAAGATGAGCGATGACGCACGCTTCAGTGAAGTTAAACTAACTGAATTTGCGCCAATAACACATCTTGATATTGCACCAGCGGGTAGCGCAGATCTTGTCTTAACATTTAGAAATGTACACAACTGGTACATGGGTAAAGATAAAGAAGGCGCGTTAAGTGCGTTTAAAGCATTTTATAAAGCACTTAAACCAGGCGGCACTTTAGGTGTGGTTGAACACCGCCTACCTGAAGCGCGCAGCGATGAAGATCAGAAATCATCAGGTTATATGAAGCAAAGCTATGTAATTGAAATTGCAAAGCAAGCTGGCTTTGAACTAGTGGCAAGCAGTGACATTAATGCAAACCCTCTTGATACAGCGGATCACCCTAAAGGGGTGTGGACACTACCACCACGTTTAGCACTTGACGAAAAAGATGCTGCTAAATATAAAGCGATTGGTGAGAGTGATCGTATGACGCTGAAGTTTAAAAAACCGCTATAAATAGGATTATACGCCATGAATGTACTTGTCATCGGCAGTGGCGGCCGCGAACACGCTCTTGCGTTTAAGGCTGCACAAAATACTAAAGTAAACACCGTTTTCGTTGCTCCTGGTAACGCAGGTACTGCACTAGAGCCAAAACTTGAAAACGTAGCTATCAACGTTGAAGACCTAGCAGGTTTAGTTACTTTTGCTAAAGAAAACAACGTTGAGTTAACTATTGTTGGTCCAGAAGTACCGCTTGTTTTAGGTGTCGTTGATACATTCCGTGAAAACGGTTTAGCTATCTTCGGCCCAACAGCAGGTGCTGCACAGCTAGAAGGCTCTAAGTCATTCACTAAAGACTTCTTAGCACGTCACGACATTCCAACTGCTGACTACCAAACGTTTGAACAAATCGATCCTGCACTTGCTTACCTAAAAGAAAAAGGTGCGCCTATTGTTATTAAAGCTGATGGCTTAGCAGCAGGTAAAGGCGTTATCGTTGCAATGACTGAGCTTGAAGCTGAAGAAGCTATCCGAGATATGCTTGCAGGCAACAGCTTTGGTGAAGCAGGTAGCCGTGTAGTTATCGAAGAGTTCTTAGAAGGCGAAGAAGCCTCTTTCATCGTGATGGTTGATGGCAAAAACGTACTGCCATTCGCAACTAGCCAAGATCACAAACGCGCTTACAACGGTGACCAAGGTCCGAACACTGGCGGCATGGGTGCATACTCACCGGCTCCAGTGGTGACTGATGAAATTCACCAACGAATTATGAACGAAGTGATCAACCCAACGGTTGAAGGTATGGCAAAAGAAGGCCACCCATACACTGGTTTCTTATACGCAGGTTTAATGATCACCGCTGATGGTACGCCAAAAGTAATCGAATACAACTGTCGTTTTGGCGACCCTGAAACACAACCTATGATGCTTCGTCTTAAGTCTGACCTTGTTGAGCTTATCGAAGCGGCTAACCGTGAAGAACTAGATAAAACAGCAATCGAGTTCGACCCGCGTGCAGCAGTCGGTGTTGTATTAGCAGCAAAAGGCTACCCAGATAGCTACCCGAAAGGTGATGCAATCAGCGGCTTGCAAGTTACTTACCCTGAAGGTGAGAAAGTATTCCACGCAGGGACTAAGCAAGACAGCGACAACGTAGTAACAGCTGGCGGTCGTGTACTTTGTGCTACAGCACTTGGCAACACAGTAACCGAAGCGCAACAACGTGCTTATAAACTGGTTGAACAAATCAGCTGGGAAGGCATGGAATATCGTACTGATATCGCTTACCGTGCAATTACTCGCGAACAGAATTAAGGTCAAACCAGTCTAATTCTGAAAAAAGCGCAGTTTATCTGCGCTTTTTTAATGCTACACTGTTAAGAACATTTGCCTAGATAAAGAACTAATTTTGAATAATAAAGCACTGAAATATAACTTTGTTTCATTTCTTATTCTGACAATTTTGTTTTTTATCATTGCTACCCTAGCTGCACATTTAGCCAGCCCTACCCGCTACACTATAGATAAAACAGCCCCCATCTACAGTAATACAGCTTATCGAATAGATAGTAGTAAAGCGCTGACTCTCGAGCAGTTTTTAGCTGAACCAGACAAACTTAAACAGCGCCCTTTTAAAGATGTTGAGTGGGATTTAGCGGCGCAAGATTATTGGTTAAAGCTTGATTTAGAAAACCGTCAAGCAAAGCCTGTGGAGCTGGCGATTCACTTTGACAACCCTATGGTTGATTATCTTAGCGTTTATCATGTTGATGATAAGGGGCAGCTTATAGATACAACCGAGTTGGGTGATAAAGTATCAGGCCTCAGTTTGTTTCAGTACAGTACACCGCACAGCATGCTCACCATGCAGGGCTATGAGCAAACATCACTCGTTATAAAAATTGATACGGTTGGGATTAGCAAAACGCCTATCAATATTTATGGTGAAAAAGAGTTTCAAGATCTACTACGTTCGCAATCAGGAATTTGGGGGATCTTCATTGGTGTACTGATCATGGCAGCCTTGTATAACTTGGTATTATTTTTAGGGATCCGTGACCGCGTCTACCTTATTTATATAGGCTACATCATCTCAGCACTGCTACTTATGGGCTCAGTGCTCGGCTTTGGTTTTTACTTATGGCCGTTATCGTGGCAAATCTTTTTTAATGAGCAAGTGGTCTTCAGTAACTACGCGATTGCATTTTTCACTGTCGCGTTTTGCACCATGTTCTTACGCTACCACAAAGACAATTGCCGCTTATACAAACTCAGTATCAGCTTTTTAGCCTTGCTGTTTAGCCTCAGTCTTATCAGCTTTTTTATGCTGGAATACCATTCTTCAAAAATCTTTTTTGCCATCATGGTGCCGTTATACATTCTATGTATTTGCATGATTTACAAAAAGTTGGTGAGCGGTTTTCGGTGGGCAAAATTTTATGTCATGTCGTGGGTGCCACTGATTGTAGGCGCTGCCATTCAGCCGTTAGAACTAACGGGCTTTATTCCTTATAGCTTTGCAGTTAGGCACATATTTTTAGTCGCCATTCTCTGTGAGATTGTGCTTATGGCAATGGCGCTGGCAGACCGGGTGCGTTATCAACGTGAAAAAGCGCTGTATCATGCAACCCATACCCAACAAACTGAGCTACTCAACCAAGCAATGCTCAAACAAGCCTATATGGCGATTACCTCGGAGCAAAGACTCGCTAATCTTTGTTTAGTGAAAATAGAGCAATTTAATGCCCTAATGAGCATTCTAAAGCCAAGCCAAAGCAGCCAAATAATTATCACTGTGGCCCAATCGCTAGAGCATCAAATTAATAAGAATAGGCAATTTATTAATTTAGAATCGGCATTAGATAACAGTCCAAAAGTGGCTGACTTAGGCAATGGTGTACTGGCTTTTATTTCCACCAAAATTCAATCGCAAGCAGAGCTGCACCAAGAACTTAGCAACTTATGCAAACAGCTGCCTAAGCAGTATAAAGTGGCAGGCTTAGACCTGCAGCTTTACTACCGCTATAGCATTACCGAACCGGTTAGTGATGATGGCTTTGATATTTGGCTACAACGTGGCTATTTAGGGTTGTCACAAAAACAGCAAAACATCGACTTTACTACACCGCATATCGATATGGATGTCAGCCTTGCCGCTGAGTTACAACAAGCAATGCGAAGCAATACCTTAGCCATTTACTTACAGCCCATTATTAATTTACGCAATGGTGCTATCTGTGGCGCAGAGGCATTGTTACGCTGGCCTACAGCGGGTAAATACCTGGACATTGAGCAACTTATTTTATTGGCTGAACGTACTGGTTTAATTAACGAGTTGAGCTTATGGGTGATTGATCAGGCTTGCCTAGCTGCTGCCCAGCTTAATCGACAAGGCTATCGCGAGCATACCATTAGCGTTAATTTAAGTGCCAAGAATCTAGCGATCCCTAAGCTTGTCGAAAAAGTCGAAAACACCATTTTAAAGCATGGCATTACTGCGGATCAGTTAAAGTTTGAATTGACTGAATTTGCGCTTATCAAAAACCATGATGAAATGGTCAGCTTTATCAGCGAACTTAATAAACTCGGTAGCAAGGTGGTACTCGATGATTTTGGTACTGGTTACTCGTCGTTGAACTACTTAGTAAATTATTCATTTAGCACGATTAAAGTCGATAAGAGCTTTATTCTTGATTTAGTGAATAACACCACCAACCAGGTAGTGGTAAAAACGGCTATTGATATGGCTCATAACCTTGATATGAATATCACCATCGAAGGCATTGAAGACCAAGAAACAGAAAAAATGCTGATCAAGATGGGCGCAGATCAAGGGCAAGGCTATTATTACAGCAAAGCGGTACCGATTAATGAGTATCTAAGCTTTATTGCCTCACAATTTAAATAGGCCGTGTTACACTGCCCTTTTTAACATCTTTAGGGGCCATGTAAAGATGCAAGGTACGATCAGAAAATTAAAATCGACACTGACCTCTCCTGTCGAATATCAATTACCTATCGGTGATGAGCTAGTTTCATTAAATGACTATATTGGTAAGCCGCTCACGCTGACATTCACCGGCAATATTTTTTGCTGTAACTGTGGTAAGAAAACCAAGAAAAGCTACTCTCAAGGCCACTGTTTTGTGTGTATGCGCAAACTGGCTAGCTGTGACATGTGTATCATGAAACCTGAAACGTGCCACTTTGATAAGGGTACCTGTCGAGAGCCACAGTGGGGTGAAGAAAACTGCATGATCCCGCATTACGTGTATTTAGCCAACACCTCAGGCCTAAAAGTAGGTATTACCCGCCATACTCAAATTCCTACACGCTGGATTGACCAAGGTGCGACGCAAGCTTTACCTATATTCAAAGTACAAACCCGCCTTCAATCGGGTTTAGTTGAGGTTGCTTTAGCCGAGTTTATTGCTGATAAAACCAATTGGCGAAACATGCTGAAAGGCCAATCTGAAGCGATTGATTTAAAAGCCGCTGCTGCAGAGTTGATCCCACAAATTGATGCTAAGTTGAGTGAACTTGCAGAGCTATTTGGCGCAACAGCCATTGAAAAGCTCGATGAAGATGTAGTTGAGCTAGACTACCCAGTCAGTGAATACCCAAGCAAAATCAGCTCTTTCAATTTTGATAAAGCACCAGAAGTATCAGGTATTTTAAAAGGCATTAAAGGCCAGTACTTAATTTTTGATACTGGCGTCATTAATATTCGTAAGTTTACTTCTTACGAAATTAGCCTAGCTTAGGCACTTTTTTCGCTATTGAGGTAAAAGTCATACCATTGCTGCTTCGCTATTGGGCGGCAAAAGTAATAGCCTTGAATGGTATCGCAGTTAAGTGAACGTAAGTAATTTAACTGCTCTACCTTCTCTACCCCTTCCGCGACAACATGAATACTTAAACTTTTCGCCAGGCTAATAATCGCCGTGACAATTTCACTGTTACCGTATTCATCGGGCACTTTTGCGATAAAGCTGGCATCTATTTTTAACGTATCAATTGGCAGTTTGGTTAAGTAGCTTAAAGCCGAATAGCCCGTTCCAAAGTCATCTAACGTAATATGCACACCTAGCTTTTTAAGCGCGAGTAACTCTTGCTTAGCCTCACTAAAGTGGCTGATAAAACAGCTTTCAGTGAGCTCTACTTCAAGCTTGTGTGGGTCTACATCGTAACGCTCAAGTAAGCGCTCAACATTCGATGCTAGTTGCCCCTGACGTAAGTGATTTGCCGAAATATTAATTGCTAAGCGCCCTGCCTCAATGCCTTGTTTCTGCCATTTTTCTAACTCTTTACAAGCTTGCTCGATGACCCATAAATCAAGTTTCACAATTAGGCCTAGTTCTTCAGCAAGGGGAATAAATTTAGCGGGTGATATCACCCCAAGGTTTGGCTCATGCCAACGCAAGAGAGCCTCTACCCCTAAAATTTTGCCTGAATTTAACTCCTGCTTAGGTTGGAAATAAAGCTCAAACTCATCGCTTTCTATGGCGTTTTGTAATCGGCTCATCATTGCCAATCGCTCTAAAGAACGTGCATTCATCGCAGGCTTGAATAATTGAAATGAATTACGCCCCACTTCTTTAGCACGGTACATAGCAATATCTGCATGCTTAAGCAGTGTAGCGCTATCTACGCCATCATCAGGGTAAACCGCAGCGCCAATAGAAGCTGTAATTGCAACCACATGCTCGTTAATAGCAAGCGGCATACTCACCTGCTGCAAGACTTGTTCGGCAAAGTTGAGCAGTGTTTCAACCCGATTTACTTCGCATAATAAAACAAACTCATCGCCACCTAAGCGCGCAAGAGTATCCCCTTCAGGTAGAATTGATAAAATACGCTCTGCCACTTGCTGCAATAAGTTATCACCAGCGTCATGTCCTAAGCTGTCGTTAACCTCTTTGAAGCGGTCTAAGTCGATAAACATCACCGCTAATAGATCGTGGTTTCGTTTGGCGCTGCTAAGAGCTATTGAGAGTCTGTCATGAAATAAGCGCCGATTAGGCAGGCCTGTCAGCTCATCGTAATAGGCGAGCTGGGCAATTTTTTCTTCGGCACGTTTGCGCTCTGTAATGTCGCTAAAAATTGCCGCATAAAGCACTTCATCAAAGTTAGGGTCTTTAATCTGGATAATGGTGAGCCACTCTACAAACTCTTCACCATCTTTTTTGCAATTACAGATCTCCCCTTGCCAGACCCCTTCGTATTCAATGGCATGCCACATTTTTTGATAAAACGAACGGCTATGTTTTGTAGAGCTTAAAATATTGGGACGCTTACCGATTACTTCATGCTCAGCATAGCCGGTCAGTTTAGTAAAAGCAGGGTTAACTTGAATAATAGTGCCGTCTTTACGGGTTAACATAATGCCATCGAGTGAGGCATCAATAATTTTATTTGCTAAAAATAGGTTACGTTGTGACTTTTGCAAAGCAATATCACGCTGCTCTATGGCCCGTTCAAGCTCGCAGCAATAAGCTGACTCAATCTCTGTGATCAAATCAGCAAATGAAATCACCCCGCAAATTTCATCATCTCTGACCACCAAATGACGCACATTACGCTCTGTCATAGTGCGATACGCATCAAATAAACTGCTTTCACAATCAATTTCAATTAACGGGTAGCTAGCATATTGCCAACAAGGATTTAGCCACTCGGTTTGAATGATCAGCTCAACAATATCACGCTGAGTAATAATACCGTGCAGTTCAAGCTCTCGGTTATAAACCAGTACACTATCAAGGCGGCCTGCGCGCATCAGTTGCACAACCTCTTCTATCGGTGTTTGCGCATCAACTATCTCTAGGTCAGTGCGATACTGCTCATGAATAGGTCGAAATTGTAGGTAGTGGTCCAAACCTTGGTTATGCACAATATCCGAAAGGTTTAACATACCTGCAGGCTGATTCTCACTATCCATCACCAATAAATGACGAATGCCATGCTGTTGAAAACGTAGGGTTGCATCACTGACAGAGCATTGATTTGGTACTGTAATAACAGGCGCCGACATGACCTCGTGAATGGCAAGGTTCTTATAGAGCGGGCTGCTGATGTCAATTTTCAAACAATCAGCCTCAGTCCAAATCCCAACAACAGACTGCTCATGCTTGATAAAAATCGCCGTCACATTGTGAACATGCATCAACCTCACCGCATCGACCAAAGGCGTATGCGCAGGACACGATACCAGCTTTTGCGAAAAGACATCACTCACCTTTTGATGTCGTCTTGGTTGATTCATAAGTCGACTTTCCTAGTTCTTACATGAATTGGCAATTATAATCATTTCAACCTATGCAACTTTGACACAGGACAATAAATGCACTCATCATTTCCTAAGATTATTTTTTCAGACCATGAAATAGCATTAGTTGAAGACGAAGCCGATATAGAAAGCTTTTTATATGGCTTAAGTGAAGAGCAGCAACATGAAGCGATGCTACTTTTGGCAACAGGGCAGTATGTCAACTTGCAGGGAGAAAGCGTGAAAGCATTAACTGATATAGAGCTTGCTAATAGAGTGACTGAGCACCTAGCACAAGAGGGAGTATGCTGTTTAAGTAAGGTTACTCGGCTTACACCAACGCAAGCCTTTGCGATGCTGGCAGATTAAGGCGCATCCACCAGCGCTTTAATGTGCGCAACGGCACTACGACCTAGAGCTGATAAAGCATAGCCCCCTTCAAGATAAGAGATAATCCCTTTGCAATCTTGCTGCTGACAAAACTCAGCTAATTGCGTGGTTAGCCATGCGTAATCGTCTTCAACAAATTTCAGGCTTGCCATGTCATCTTCAAGGTGAGCATCAAAGCCAGCACTAATAAACAACAGTTCAGGTTTAAATTCATTGAGTTTTGGCAGCCACTGCTCAAGGTAAACAGCTTTTAAGTCATTACCATCACTGGCAATTGGCAGCGGTGAGTTAACTAAAGTCGCGTTATTTTCAACCGCAGTATTTGGGTAAAAAGGGTGTTGAAACAAAGAGCAAAACAACACATTGTCATCATCTAAAAAGATATCTTGCGTGCCATTACCGTGGTGTACATCAAAGTCCAAAATAGCGATACGTTTAACACCTTTGCTTTGCGCGTATTTCACGGCAATGGCTAGGTTATTAAAAACGCAAAAACCTGCAGAAGTGCTGCGGTTTGCATGATGCCCTGGCGGTCTAACCGAGCAAAATGCGGCATCCAGTTTATCAGCAAGGATTTCATCAACGGCGAGTAATCCAGCACCAACGGCTCGTTCAATTGCTTTCATTGAATCTGGGCACAGCCATGTATCGCCGTCTAATTCAGCAAGTCCTTCATCGGGAATTGTTTGCTCTACATGGCTTACCAAAGGTTCATCATGAGCACGTAAAAAGTCGTCGCGGCTGGCTTTAGGAGCTTGTAAGTGAGTAATTGCTATATCAACACCACTTGCTAGCAAGCGGTCGGTGATCACATCTAAACGCGCAGGGCATTCGGGGTGATCCTCAATCATTTTATGTTTACGACAAAATGGATGTGAGATAACTGCCGTTCTCATAATACGCTCCTTGAATTATTTTCCCCCAGTATAACAAAGCCACCTAATGGTGGCTTTGCGACTTTGGTTTACTTTTTAGCGCGTAAATCTAAATTCCTAAAGTCAAAACTAAAGTCTGTGACCGCCGTTGAGACAGCGCGCATTTTTGCACTACTCACTCGGTTATCAGGGCTCATTTGAAACTCAATGTAAGCATCTGCCTCAAGTAACTTTTCATCCCACTTAACAATAAATGTATTGCCGGTGTAATGCTCAAGCTGACCTTTCAAACGCTTTGTATGAGTAAAATCAATACGTAGCTGACCATTTAACTCCTCGATTACCACATCACCATACCAGTTATCGTGCAGTGTGCCTGTGTAGTTGATGTTTGGTAGTTTCGCTTGATAATCTGCAGGTGTTTCTGGTTTTGCGTTTGCGTAAGCTTCTTTTTTACCTTCAAAGTGCTTTTTAGCAAGATCTTCAACCCAGTCTTTGTCTTCAAGATCTAATGCATCTTCTAATACTTCATAGGTCACCGCAGAGAGCGCGCTGAATGCTTGCTGGTTACTCAGAATAACAATACCGAGGTTTTTCTCTGGTAATAATGTCACTTGAGACACCATGCCTAAGATACCACCACCGTGGCCCAGCTTTTTAATGCCGTGGAAATCTTCAATGCTCCAGCCTAAACCATAACCTCTGAATTGTTGGTGGTAAGCTTCATAAGCACTTTTTGATGCCATTGACGTAATGTGTGGATGCCACATTTGTTGCTGCTGTTTTTCAGTGAATAACTGCTGGCCATTTGGCATTTTGCCATGAGCAAGCTGCGTGCGAAGCCAATGGCTCATATCGCTTACGCTTGATGCAATCGCACCAGCGCCACGGAAATCTTCAAGGTAGTTCACAAAAAATGGGTGTAGTTGGCCATCCATTGGAATATGACCCGTCGCCCAGTTTTTATTGCTACTAGGGATACGTGAAAAACCTGCGCGTGAGTTTTTCATATCAAGTGGCTGAAGAATATTTTTCTCGATGTAATCATTCCAGCTCATGCCAGACACACGGGCTACCACCTCACCTGCTGTCACAAACATTAAGTTGTTATAGGCGTATTTACTGCGAAAGCTACTCGCCGGTTTTAAGTATTTTAGCCCTGCGATAATTTCATCAATCGATTTGTCAGTATCTGGCCAAATCATTAAATCGCCTTGCCCTAAACCCAAACCGCTACGGTGGCTTAATAAATCGCGAATGGTCATTTCACGTGTTACATAAGGGTCATACAGACGAAACTCAGGAAGATGATCAATTACTTTGTCATCCCAGCTAAGCTTACCTTCATCAATTAATTTAGCTAACGCTGCTGCGGTAAATGCTTTGGTGTTTGACGCGATACCGAATAAGGTGTCTTTATTTACTTTTTTACCGGTATCAAGGTGAGATACACCAAAACCTTTTGCTAACACGACCTGGTCATTTTCAACAATCGCTACAGCCATACCCGGTACGTCAAAACGTGCCATTGACGTTTCGATTACTTTTTCAATTTTTTTAGTCTCAATATCGGCATAACTGTAAAACGAACAGCTCGATAACAGCGCCGCTGCAACGGCTAATTTACGAAATATCATAATATCCCTTGATGATTTTTATTGTTGTGAATAGCGAACTCTTTCGCTGCTCGGGTTTTATCTGGATCATCGCAACTTGGTCTTGCGAGTATTGCTTCACTGTAATGATTTGGTACACCTGCTTCAAGCGCTCCGCGATGAACATGCTGAAGATACCAGTCGAATGGCAGTAAAGACTCATCTAAGGTATTAGCAATATAACAATGGGCAGCAAGTTGCTCGCCATCAATGAGTTCAACGGTGATATCTACACAGTCATAACGCGGCCCTTCGATATCATCAAGAATCGACTTTTCAGCTTCGTTTAACTGATACACAACACCATATACCAAGGCATCTGCCTGATCTGTTTTGCGCACGCTGCACTTTGCAGAGCCGTCGGTACTTACCATATCAAACGTCAGCTCATAGCCCTTTAAAATAGCTGTGCCTACCCGCTTTGCTTCAGGCAGCCTTGCCAGCAATCTGCTCGATGACATATTTGAACCAAATGAAAAGTTATATAGCGTCATACTTACCTCACACAACAACGCGAATAGCTAAGGCAATTAAGATCACGCCAATGCCTCTATCAAACCAGTATCCGCTTTTTAAGAAAAATGCTCGCACTGATGCTTTTGATAACACCAATGATAAAAATGAAAACCACAGCCAAGTCGCCATTGCCATATACATGCCATAACCAGCCTGCACTACAACAGGTGTTTCAGGGCTTATTACAAGAGTAAACAACGACATAAAAAACAGTGTTGCTTTGGGATTAAGGGCATTGGTAAAAAAACCGCGTCGAAATGCTTTATACACCGATTCAGGCTCAGCAGGGGCAAGGGTTTGCTGTTTACTATCGCTAGGTTTTGCGCTTCGTAACGCTTGCACACCCAAGTATGCCAAATAAGCCCCTGCAAGGTATTTTAAAGCCATGAATAAGCTAGGTGACTGAGATAAAATTAATGCCACACCTAATACACAATAAGCAATATGCAGCAAAATAGCCGCACCAACCCCAGCACTGGTCCAAAGCGCATTTTTACGACCTTGTTGAATACTTTGCTTTAGTACAATTGCAAAGTCAGGACCTGGGCTTGCTACCGCAAAAAAGTGAGCTATGGCTATTAATAAAAACTCATCTAAATACTGCACTCAATATTACCCTACTGCTTGTTCATCTAATGCTAATAACAACGGATTTGCACTGTCATTTACCAATGCTTTAATTTGCTTTTGCGCTTTTTTATATTGGCTGCGTAAATGGGGTTTTAAAAACTTCTTCGACTGATTATCCCCTTTAAAATGCGTAACCAACGCATGCATAAATAGCGTTTGTGGCTCAGTCAGCGCTGCTTGGCGATTGGCATAAGGGTTATAACCGCAGCCGCAGCCACCTTTAAATTGATACACCGTATTACTCATCATCACCCCAAAGCCTAAATAGCATGCCAACGCATCGCTTGCTTGCGGTAAGTACTCTTTACCGCCGGGAGGTAAGACACCCACATGGTGAATCAAAATGGTCGCTAAGGTACCAGCAAAACTTGCCACTAAATCTTGCGGTTGATTGATTTGGTTCGGGTTAAAGGAGATATTCACCGGATGATTTGCCGGCACAATTAAGCTCGCCTCGCTACCGCGTAAATTGTCTTGAAATTCAAAATGCGGAAACACCTGCGGTGTAAGCCCAGATGGCGCAACTAAGTTAATTGGCCACGCCTGCATCCCCGCATAATCAACAACTCGACTAAATACTTTTTCAGCCATTTCACTGACGCTAGACACCCTATCCGGAAAGAACTGCCCGTTAGGTAAAATGATTTGTGTGTGTTTTAAAAAATATTCACTATCAAAGTGTTCAACAGCCCATAAAAAGGTATCGATTAACCACTGCTGCTCTTGCTCATCAACAAGTGGGGCCGACTTAAATAACGCTAACATAAATTACTCTTGTGATTGTGCCCATTGCCATGCATCCGTATTGTAAAGAGGCACTGTTGATAAAGCATGATGATGGCTGCCGCTCGACTCTTTCGTTGAATAAGACAAATATAATAAAGTGCGTGTTGGCGCATCATAAATACGACGTACTTTTAACGATTTAAACAAAATACTTTTCGATGATTTAAATACCACTTCGCCTGATTTACTGCGGTCAATTTGTTTTAATTGGTCAGCGGTAATGGGGCCTGTTTGACGACAGGCAATAGACATATCAGATGGATCAGCAAAATCAAGGTTCGCTTCAATATGGCTAATGTGACAAGTAACACCGCTGATCAGCGGGTCTTGTTGTGATACCACTTTAATATCTTTGGTCGTAAATAATCCTAAACTCACCGAAGCAGCATCATCCGAGCAACCACTCAACAAAATCAGTGGCGCAGTAAGAGCAGCTAATTTTAGTAACTTCATCCTAGTGTTCCTTATTAAAAAGCGATAGTTGTCCGTTTACAACGATTTGCTTGCTATGTTTCAATACTATCTCAAAATATCTTCAACAACGAGCACCTAAACAATGAAAAAATCGCTTGGTTTACTGTGTTTAATGTTCTTAAGTAGTACAGCTCAAGCTGACTACTCTATTAGCGCTGGTTTCGGCAAAAACTTTACTAACTCGGTGCAAACCGAAGAAAACCTTAAAATTGAGCTTGAGGATGACAGCCATTTTACTGTCAGCCTAGATAGAACCATTGATAATGCTCGTTATGGTTTTTTTTATTCAGCAACCGAGCTTGATATGAAAGACCAAACTAACAAGCAAGTCGAGATGCAATACCTGCTATTTCAAAGTGCCGTAGAAGTGCCATTAGCTGACCGTATAGTTGGTTTTGTTGGTGCCCAAATTGGCGCAAACCACGTCAGCACTGACTTTGCCGACTCTGATACATATTTTACCTCTGGCCTTTATGCTGGCGCAGATTATTTATTTACTGAACAAGCACGGGTTTATGTTGAAACTCGCTGGCTGGCAACTATTGTAAATAATGCAAGTAACGTATCGTGCACATTGCCAACATCAGAAGACGACCAATGTCTATGGCACTTTGATGGTGATGTGTTAAACCAATTTCAGACAAACATCGGTTTTAGTTACCGCTTTTAAGGAAGACCCCATGCCGCACATTGTTATAGAACACTCAGAAGACTTGCCAATTCTGCCACAAGTGTTAGTTGAAAAAGTTCACCAAGCCGTTTTTGACTCAGGCTTATTTGAGCTTTCGACCATAAAGACTCGTGCAATTGCTTATCAGCATTACGAATTAGGTGAAGGTAAAGATGGCTTTATTCACATCGGCGCATCAATCATGGCAGGCAGAACCATAGAGCAAAAGCAAATGCTCAGTGAGCAATTACTAAGTTGCTTAAGAACATACTGCCGCCGCTCGTATAGCTTAAGCGTTAATATTTACGATATGGATGCTGACATCTACCGTAAGTGTTAGTTACTTTGGTAAATAGGCTGCGGGTAAGCGCTTGATTTCTATCTCAGGCGATAAGTACGCGGTGTAAACCAGCCAACGCTCATTGGGTATGTAGGTCAAGCC
Source organism: Pseudoalteromonas sp. P1-26 (assembly GCF_001401795.1). NCBI lineage: Bacteria > Pseudomonadati > Pseudomonadota > Gammaproteobacteria > Alteromonadales > Pseudoalteromonadaceae > Pseudoalteromonas > Pseudoalteromonas sp. P1-26. The sequence goes on from NZ_LKDX01000003.1 coordinate 24,689, forward strand.
CGATGAGCGACTATAAGCTCGCTCCGGTAAAGCAATTAAATCATGATGCTGCTTATTTGCTAAGTCATAGTAGCTAATACGGTAATCACCTAAGCGTTCTTTATAATAATAAATACGCCCCTCATGATACGCGTTCTTTGCCACCAGCAACCATGCATAACTGCGCGCCAACTTAACATCGTTCACCAGCATTTCTTCAACACCGGAATCATGATGTTTAATCCAAATAGCATGGCGCGAGTTGGTAAATAAAATATCGCCTGATTGTGTTTCAACGCCATACTGTGCAGGCACGTCAACAGCTTTACCTAGGCTTTTACCTGTTAAGTCATAACGATATAAGTAGTCACCATCAGAGACTAAAATATGCTGGCTATCAGTGCTAAACTTGGGTTTAATTGCATGACTAAATGGCAGCTTGATTTGCTGGCTTTGCTCTACTTTGAAATCATAAACATATAAGCGGGTACTGCCATTGTCATACAATGAAAACAAAATATAGCGTCCATCGGCTGACCAGGTTGGATCACGAACTTCCCCCGTGTTATGTGCAAAGTCAGTAAGCTGCTTTCGCGAGCTACTATCGGGGTTAACAATCCAAAGCTGTGAACTGCCCGATTCATTCGACACATACAGCAGTTTATTTTGCTGCTGATTATATTCAGGGAATAGCGAGCTAAAATTGGTCGACAACATAGAAAACGGTGAATTGGCCACTTGTTCGTCTATTTTCAAACGCGTGATCACCTTGTCCAAATCCCACTGATGATAATAAACACTGCCATCGCTACTGTAATTAGGTGAGCTCATGCCCGCAATTTGCGTGTTGATTAGGGTTTGATTATTAATATCATAGAAGTAGCCATACCGTTTGCCGCCCTCAACTGCACTAAACGCCAATTGTTCTTTAGATGGATGCCAATCCACACCATGAATATCTACAAAATCATGAGTTAAGCGTTGACTTTGCCCTGTTTTAACATCAATTAAAAACAGCGCTTTTTGGTTGTTTTTAACAGTACGCGAAACCACAACTCGCTGTGCATCCGGCGAAAACGACACTGACTCATACACAGTTTCGCAGTCATCATTACAAGGAATAACTGTTTCTTTTGTATGTTTTGCCTGTAAATCGAGCAGTTTGATACGAGTGACATAGTCACCTGACTTACTTGTATGATCAGCAATGTAGGCCAAGGTTTTACCATCACTACTGATATCAAGATCAGGCGCATAGTTATTACTGCACTCACCTAGCACGACACTGGTGGCATTTACCAAAGAGAGTTTTACAATTTCACAGGCATCAGAGGCCATGCGGTAATAATATAATGTGTTTGCATCAGGGCTAAACACAGAGCGCCCTTCTGTAAAAGGTGAGTCCGTTAATTGCTTTGCTGGGTGCTCAGGAAAATGTAAATCCCGTAAATACAGGTTATTTGGTTTACCAAGTTGTCGCCATGAATACACCAAATAGTGCTGATCATCAGAAATTGAAGGATAAATCTCACGACCAGGGCTTGCCGTCACGCTTTCGATGCTATTAAGCGGCAACACAAAGCTTGAATTTGTTTGCTTAGCAGGCGAAGAGAACAACCAATACATCACAACCAAGCTAATGACACACAAAGCCACAAATAGCTGGCGGATTTGCGCAGTAGTGATACTAAAACCCACTGACTTTTCTTTATCGGTTGTATCTATTGGCTCGGGCTTTAACAAAACGCGATAACCCGTTTTTCGTAATGTCTCTATGTAAGTTTGTTCTGGGTCGAGCTCTTTAAATGCTTTTCGTAAATGCCAAATAGCATTTGTTAAGGCTTTTTCACCGACATAAAAATTGCCTTCCCATACATGATTGATGAGCTCTTCACGGGTGATTGGTTCGGGGTAACGCGCCACTAAGCAAGCTAACAACTCAATAAACTTAGGCTGCAAAAGCTGTTCACTGCCATTGCAGATCAGTTTATTTTCGAGAGGGTTAACAATACATGAGCCCAGCTGATAAACGCGATTAGATGTTTCCATTTACTCTAAATAAAACCCCATTTTAGAAGTACAGCAGTATAAAGCCCTATCAATTTATCGTAAAAGCAGCCCTTTCACCAGCTTTAACGTTGCAAAACAGTTAACAATGAATATTTCTTAACCCACTGATTTTAAATAAATAGATATTCAATAGATATAAAATAGAGACATAAACGAGCCACCTAAGATTGTAGTTAGGTTCACATTTCTATAAAAATTTTTACGTCAATACCGACCAGCCAGAGTGTTGTTCACTGTAAATTTTAACTGCCCTTAAAAAGAGCATCACTCTGGTTCTAAAAACTAAAAATAAAACAACTAGGAACGCCTGTGAGAAATCTACTAACCAAACCTTGTGCTATTGCACTTGCTGTTGCCAGTGGTTTTAGCCAACATGCATTTGCCAATGAGGCTGAGATTGCCCGCCCTGCCAACACCACTCCAGCCGCTAATGAACAAACTGAAGAACCTGAAAAAATCGTTGTAACGGGTTCACGTATTAAACGCGATAGTTTTTCAATTCCAACACCGTTGGTCACAATGGACCGTGAAGCTATTGCCGATACAGGTTTAACCAACTTATCAGATATTCTGGTTGATAACATGCCAGCTCTTAGCGAGAGCATAGGTAACACCACCAGCCAATCAAGTGTATCAGCAACCGGTTTATCGACAGTGCAACTTCGAGATTTAGGCGCTAACCGTACCCTTACATTGATTGATGGTCGTCGTGTTGTTTCAAACAGCTACAGTGGCAACTATGTCAGTTTAAATACCATTCCTAGCGGTATGGTTGAGCGCGTTGAAATAATCAGTGGCGGTGCATCTGCAACCTATGGTGCCGATGCTGTAGCAGGTGTGGTGAATATTATCACCCAATCAAAAAAAGAAGGCTTTGATTTTAAAGCGAACACAGGTGAAACCACCGATGGCGGCGGTAAAGAATTTACCCTTGATTTAAACTACGGTACCTCGTTTGCTGAAGATCGCGGTTACGCCTATTTCAGTGCCAACTGGGACCGTGATTTCGGTATGACTTTTTACGATCGTAAACGCGCACAAATCGAAGATAGTTACGATTACGATCCAGATCGCATGTGTAATGTAATGCAAACAGCAGATGGCGATCAATGTATGCGTGACATCACACAAGCTGATTGGGTTAGCAAAAGCGACGGTATTCCGGGCGGTGTGTTCTTAGAAAATAGCCGTAACGACACACAATTTTGGTATGACGGTCAAACTCTACGTGATGACTGGAAAGGCAACGAAGAAATTTACGGTGTGAATTCTAGGCAATACGTGATGCTTGATGTACCAAGCGATAACGCATCTGCTGCAGTTAAAATTGATTACGACTTAACTGACGATGTGATGTTCTACGCGCAAGTTCAATACAGTGAAAGTGGCTCTTTTAACAATAAGTCGCCTGAAGATGAATACGAAGGTGCCTATGTACCGCGTTATGACCCGACCACGGGCGAGCCCCTTGCAGATGTAGCACCGGGTTACATCCCAATCGACAACCCATATGTTCCGCAAGAAATCCTCGATGCCAACCCATATAAAGATCGTATTTATTGGGATCGCCGCTTCAGTGAAGTGGGGAATATCAGCACTGATAATACCCGTAAAACGATTCGTAGTTGGGCAGGTCTTCAAGGCACATTATTTAATGACGAGTGGGACTGGGATCTATCTGCAAGTTATGGTCGTTTTACCCAACACCAAATTCGTAGCAATGAATTAAATACTGTAAAACTTAATCAAGCTTTGCAAGCAGAAGAGTTAGCGGATGGCACCATTCAATGTATTGATGAAGCAGCTCGTGCTGAAGGCTGTGTGCCAATTAACTTATTTGGTGAGGGATCTATCACCGATGAGATGGCTGCTTGGATCCGTACCAACCCAATTATTGATACCGAAATAAAACAATACGGTGTGGTTGGCTACGTTGCGGGTGATTTATTTGAATTACCAGCAGGCTCAGTATCCGCAGTATTTGGTGGCGAATACCGTAAAGACAGCCAAGACCTATCAACCAGCGACGACATGAAAGCAGGCGGTATTACCTTTAACTATGTACCAAATTTTTATGGTGAAGTTGAGGTCTATGAAGCCTTTGCAGAGCTTGCGATCCCACTTTTAAAAGATGCCCCTTTAGCAAAAAATTTAAGCGCAGAAACTTCATTACGTTTAGCTAACTACAGCATGGAAAACGTCAACACTGTTGCCAGCTACAAGCTAGGTGTATTTTGGGAACCAATCGAAGGCTATGCATTTAGAGCAAACTACGCTCGCGCTCAACGTGCTCCTACAATCACAGAGCTTATGTCACCACCGCGTGGCGATTACGACAGCTATGATGATATTTGTGACGGTTTAACGGCAACATCAACTAAAGCAGGTCACGATAACTGCCGCAAAGAACCGACGTTAGCTGCGCAACTTGCTGCTGATCCTAACTTTGAATTTAGCGATGAGAATAACAGTTACTCTCCAGGGGCAGGTAACGAAAATCTAAAAGAAGAAACCGCTGATACTTATACCTTTGGTGTGACAGTGGCTCCTGCCTTTTTAGAAAACTTTAATCTTGCCGTTGATTACTACGATATTGCGATTGTTGATGCGATTTCGCAGATCAGCAATGAAAACATCATGCGTGAATGTTACGACTCAGAAGCAGCATGGGGTGAAGACAACGTATTTTGTAATGATATTACCCGTAATAGCGAAGGTAACATTATCAAAATTCTTCAGCGTCAATATAACCTCGATGAGCTAACTGCACGTGGTTATGATGTGGTTGCACAGTACAAATTAGACTTAGATAACCTAGGTCAGTTGTCATTTAAACTAGATTACAACCATGTAATCGAAAACTCGCAAACCTATGAAGGACTTGATGGCAGCTTAGTAACCAGTCACTACGCAGGTTACGGCAGCAGCAAAGATAAAGCCTCAATGTCACTGACATGGCGTAACGATAACTTACGTATTCGCTGGCGTACAAATTACTTAGGCTCGTTTAAAGCAAGCCAGAGTCTTGAAGAAGATTATCAAGAGTATATTGCCGAAAACGATGCCCGCTGTGAGGCTGGTGAAGATACTTGTATCAGTAATCCAGAAAAACTTGCCTACCAAGATTATGGCTCGTTCTTAAAACACAGCCTTTCAGCGTCTTACACCATGTCACTTGGTGAACAGAGCCAATTGCGCGTATTCGGTGGTGTGAATAACGTGTTTGATAATAAAGGTGACTTTTATCCATATGGCCGTGGTAACTACTACAGCGCATACGGCGGTGGTGCTGGTCGCTACGTGTATGTAGGTGCTCAATATAGCTTTTAACCGTTTCATATGAAGATCCCCAGCTAGGCTGACATCAAAGGCGCATTTTTAATGCGCCTTTTATCTTTTCCAGCTTTGCATCTCAACTAATCGAGACTCGGTACGCGCATATTCAAATGCCAGTTTTTGGCCTTGATATAAATCGCTAATACCCACATCGGCCGAAATCACCAGTAATCGGCTGCGATCATAAAACTCATCAACCAAAGCAATAAAGCGCCGTGCCTCATCATCTAAAAAGTGTTCTTGTAAATCCTGCTTTTCTCGCTGATAACTATCTTCAATGCCATGCACAATTTGTTTACCTGTTGCTCCGCGCCCCATTACTGGCACATTGAGTAAATAAACGCGCTGAAAACGCTCTGCCAAATAAATATAATCCGCGGTGCTTCTAGGTCCTGAGCAAAGCATCATAAAATCAAACATAATGGCGTCTTGAGCTTGCATTACACAGCTAAGCTCGCGGTGGCAAACCTCTATCGTTGTTTGCCTTTGTATTACTTGCTCTTGCTTTAAAAAGCGCTCTGTTAGCGCCTTTTTGTTACCAATAAAATAATGTGCGGTTTGTTTTCCAAAGCGAAAGCGATGATCGGTATCGCCTTCAACACTTAAAACATGGCAATGCTCATTTAATAAATCGATAGTGGGTAAAAATCGTGCTCGCTGTAAACCGTTGCGATATAACTGCTCAGGTTTACAGTTCGACGTTGCCACTAACACTACTTGCTGCTCAAACAGGGCTTTGAATAAGCCACCCAAGATCATGGCATCACCAATATCAGAAACAAAAAACTCATCAAAACAAATCAAGCGAATGTGCTCTGCCCACTCTTTAGCAATCACAGTCAGCGGATTTTTCTGCCCTTGCAGCTGAGTTAAGCGCTCATGCACTTGCTTCATAAAATGATGAAAGTGCAAACGCTGCTTAGCTTCAATGTTAACAAGCTTGAAAAACACATCCATTAACATGGATTTACCACGCCCTACTGGGCCATATAAATAAACTCCTTTTATTGGCTTAGCGCTTTGCCACCAATGGCTTGGTGCAGCTAATTCTGTGGCTAGATTATCGAGAGCATTAATCGCTGTGCGCTGGGCACGGTCTTCTTGCAAATCACCTTTGGCTATTTGCGCTTGGTAATGCTGTAATATTTGTCCTTGCTGTACTGTCATAGGTAACTAGTATCCGCTATACTCGCCGCCATTGTAGCCGACTAAAAATGTGATCCCAATGAAATTTCCATGCCGTTTAGATAAATTTATCAGCCATATTGCCGAGTTACCTCGCAGCAAAACCAAAGCAGGTATCAAACGTAAATACGCCACTGTTAACGGCGAGGTGATCACCTCATTTGATTATTCAATCAGCCAAGATGATGACGTGCGCTGGCAAGGCGAGCCGCTGGTGTTTTTAGGTAAGCGCTACTTCATGCTTCATAAGCCAGCAGGCTATGTATGTGCCAATAAAGATGACCTTCACCCGACTGTATTTGACTTGCTTGATGAACCAAATATGAGCGACTTTCATGTTGCAGGCCGTTTAGATATCGATACCACAGGGTTAGTGATCATCACTAATGATGGCGACTGGTCACACAAAATTACTGCACCAAAGCATAACAAATTCAAAACATATTTAGTTGAAACTCAAGAACCTATCGATGAAGAAGCCATTACAGCGTTAGAGCAAGGGGTGCAATTGCACAACGAAAAAGAGCTAACTCGCCCTGCGGTTGTTGAAAAACTTGCAAGCTACAGCTTACGCCTTTCAATTTGCGAAGGTAAATACCATCAAGTTAAGCGAATGCTTGCTGCTGTAGATAATAAAGTTGTTGAATTACATCGTGAAAAAATAGCTGACATCACCCTCGACGAAAGCCTTGCAAGCGGTGAATATCGTGCCCTCACAGAAGCCGAACTGAAGCTCTAAATAGGTACTTGAGCAAAAATCATGATAACGCTGTCATTTTTCCTTAATAAAACCAGACAAACGTGGTAAAAGTTAACAGGGGAAATAATAAAGGAGGCTGACTGTGTTATCAGGATTAGCTTTAAAAACAAAAATTACCTTATTTGCTATCGCTATGTTTATTGCGTTATCTGCGATAGCGTTACTTGGCTTACAATCTTTACGCCATGCCAGCGAAAGCGACAATATCGCGCGTATCAATCAGCTCATGAAGAGCACCACCAATATTGTTGAGCAATTTGAGTTGATGGTTAAAAGCAATCAACTCGAAGAAGCACAAGCAAAGCAGCTCGCTATTCAGGTACTTCGAGAAAATAAATACCATGACTCAGAATATGTCTACGTCGTCGACAACAACTTAGATTTTGTTGCTACTCCGCACGACCCAGAACTACACGGTACCAGCTTTAACGATTTTAAAGATGCCAGCGGCAACAGTATCGGCCGTATGGTCGAAAATCTCGTGGGTAACACTACCAATAAAATCATCACCTATCACTGGGATTCAGTGCGAGATGGTGAAACCGTTGATTTAACCTCTGTAGTACAAAAAACACCGCTGTTTGGCTGGTATGTTGGTACAGGCATTAGCGCCAAAGAAGTTGATGAACGTTATTGGAATACTGCAAAGTGGCTGCTCGGCTTATCTATGCTTATTGCCATTGCGCTGACCTTTGCCATTGCCCGCTTTGGTTCATCGCTCACTAATGCCTTGGGCGGCGAAATTGACGAAGTAATTGGTATTGTAAAAAACGTCTCTCGCGGCAACTTAAACTCACATATTCGCCAAGATGCTCCACCTGAGAGCATTATTGCTGCCATGCATTACATGCAGCAAGGTTTACGTGGCGTTGTTGGCGGCATTAAAGGCGTTACAGATAGCTTAAAAAATCAAAGTGTTGATAACGAGTCTCGCTCTGTTGAGCTCGACAAACTGACTCGTAGCCTAAACGAAGAAACTCAAATGGTTGCTTCAGCTATTACCGAGTTAACAGCCTCAGCACAAACCGTTGTGGAGCATGCTGAACAAGCTGCTTACTCAGTGCAAGAAGCTGAGCAACAAGGTCAAAGTGCCAGCCACTTAACCAGCGAGGCTGCTGATACCATCGCGCTTTTAGAGCAGCAAATTGACAGCGCTGGTAATAACATTCAAGTGCTTGATGATGAAGTAAATAATATCGCTAATGTGCTCAGTGTTATTCAAGGTATTGCCGAACAAACGAACTTACTTGCGCTTAATGCGGCGATAGAAGCTGCCCGAGCAGGCGAGCAAGGACGAGGTTTTGCTGTAGTTGCTGATGAAGTTCGTGGGCTTGCTCAGCGCACACAGACCAGCACTGAAGAAATCCGCAATATGATTGGCAAACTACAAGCTGCAACCCAAGATGCCAAGTCATCTGTTTCGCTTAGTATTAGTACCAGTGAACAAACCGTTGAAAAGTCGACTAAAGCCAATGAAGAACTAAAACGCGTTGCCAGTTCACTCAGCGCAATCGCGCAAATGAGCCATCAGATAGCTATTGCTGCAAAAGAGCAGCTTGATGCCGGTGAAGACACTGCCAAACGTATCGTGACTATCTCAGACACCGCTTCACAAACGGCTGATGTATCAAATCAGGCCCATACAGCAACCGATTTGATCAAAGGTCTTACTAGCAATTTAGAAACTGAAACCGCTAAGTTTAGCTAATTCAAACAAGTAAAAACGAAAAAGCCCAGCAACTGCTGGGCTTTCTCGTTTTAAATTCGTATTAAGACTTTATTTGTACCAAATCAAAATCGGCCATCCCCGGCACCATTTGTTGTAAGCGCGATTCAGTGACATCCAATGAGTTCAAACACTCACAGTACTCTGAGGCTTTCATCTCTAATTGCTCAGCTTTCTTTTGCAGTGATTTATCAATTTCTTTTGAGATGATATCCATACGCTGCCCCATATCATTGATACGGTCTTCGATATTACCTTCGCGGGATTTAAAAGCATCGCCTAACGAGACTAAAATAGCGCCAAGTGATCCGTGCACTGCAGAGTGAATTTTCTGACTGATTTCTTTGGTAAAAAAGTCATCGATTTTCGACAGCGACTGTGGAGCAATAAAGAAAAAGTCATCACCACGCTTAAATTTATCCATCAGTGCACGCTCAACATATTGCAGCTGAGTTTTTAACACTTCTGGCTCTTTGTCTGACATGCCCTCAACAACTTGCTCGATAGCACTTAAGCCAAGGTTTACACCATCGGTCGCCAAGTCAACAAGCTCAGGGACGGTTTGCCTAATGCCTCGACTGAATTGCTCCACAACTTTGCTTTCATCAGGGCTTAAATCAACCCAATAACCTCGTATAAATAATTGGTTATCGTTGTTGATCTGTACGCGAGTTTGACCTTTATCAACGATACGAATGACATCATCGGTGATGATTAAGCCATGGCTTAGCTCTACATCGCATTGTTTTTTTTCTAGGGTTGCGTAGCTTGAAAAGCTAGAGAATGTAATGGCCGCTGCTAACAACGAGCGAGAAAAGAACGCCATATACACCTCAAAAAGACAAAAAAGGAAGGCCGCTAGATTAGCAAATATCCAATTTTATGCAAGTAAAACGCCTAGCTATGCTAGGCGTCTTAAAATAAAGGAGGATTAAATTGGTGAGCCCGGTGGCATTGGCAGCACTTTAAAGTTTGTAGGCCATTCACCACTTTCTAAAAAGTAACTGATTTGCTCGCTTAAATATTGCTTAAATGCACTGTTACCAACGGATGCACTGCCTAGCATAGATTCTTGCTGGTAACTCTTTGCAAGTTTAGCTAAGTAGTAACGAAGCTGTGCTTGCACTTCGGGTGCCACCTCATTGCTTGCCACTAAGTCAGCAAACTGTTTTGCAGTTAAAAGCTGTACACGTTGGCTAATTTTACCTGCCATCCCTGAAGCAATTTTTTGCTCAAAAACTTGCTGATAAGTTTGTGCTAATAGCGCATCTAAACCATAAAATGCATCGCTTCGTGCTTGCTGCTGTGCTAAACGGTTAATGCGTTGGCTATTAAAAAGTAGGCTCAAGCTATGTGCTGCAGCAACCTCAGGCAGCGCCATCGCATCAAGCGTGAGTCCTGTGCGGCCAACAATGCTCTCGCGTGATTTTGATTCACCATACGCTTTTGGTGGAATAAGCGCTAATACCGACTCAGGCAAAACAAGGTTCTCAGCTTTTAATGTCGCAAGTACTGCATCGGCTGCCGCTTGTTGTGTTTGCTTTGCCACAACCTGCGCCCCTTTTGGTTGTGAACCATCGCGTACTTCGTATTCGTAATTTACACCGGCAATTAATTTAACCGCAGCTTCAACTTGATAGCGATGGAACAAATAAAGTGGCACCAGCATTTCTTCTAATTGCGATAAAGCAGTGCCTGTTTTGATGTTTTCGATACCAAAGCTCGTCAGCGCTTGTTTACGAACATCAAGTACACGCATTAACTCATCACTCGGTGAACTGCCGTTATCCCATAAATGCCCTGTTGGGTGAGCACCACCTTGAGCGCGGGCATCACTGTCTGAAATAAATTCCAGCCCTTTGCTTTTGTTTTCAGCTAAAATTGCGGCCAATTGCTGTGCTTCATCTTGATTGGTGAAGTCGCTATAACCGTATTTAACCACTTGGGTATCCCACACGCCCATGCCAGCAGCATAACCTCGGCTTACATCTAATTTACCTTGCTCGTTAAAGCTCAGTAGTGGGTGTGGATAATCCATTACAGAGGCTCTGTCTGCCACTGACGCTGCAAAATTATGCGAAATACCTAAAGTATGCCCGACTTCATGGGCGCTTAATTGACGAATACGATCAAGTGCCATTGCTTGTAAGCGCTTAGCCACTTCATTACCTTTAAAATAGGGAGCTGCTAATGCTTCTGCAATTAGGATGTCTTGACGAACACGCAGTGAACCCAGTGTCACATGACCTTTGATAATTTCGCCTGTTCGAGGGTCAATCACGGAGCTGCCGTATGACCAACCACGGGTTGCACGGTGCACCCATTGAATTACGTTGTAGCGAATATCCATAGGGTCTGCATCATCAGGGAGCACTTTAACGATAAATGCGTTCTTATAACCTGCTGCATTAAAGGCATCATTCCACCATTTAGCCCCATCAAGTAACGCTGTTTTAACTGGCTCAGGTACACCCGGATCTAAGTAATAAACAATCGGCTCAACGGGCTCGCTGATTGGCAGGCTCGGATCTTTTTTCGCTAAACGATGACGCGGGATGTAACGCACATACATAGATTCACCCAGCGCTGCCGCATAATCTTTGTGCTCAATGCTCCAAAAACCTGCTTGAGGGTGGAATTTGCGAGGGGTGTAGTTATCGTCCGGTAACTCAATTAATGAGTGATGCATATGCACTGTCAGCGCATAAGGGTCTGCGCTAACTTGGCGAACATACTTTCCTGGGTTATTACCTTGAAAAGTTAGCACGGCTTCTAATTCAGTATTTTTTTCAAATGCTTTTGAACGTGCTAAATAAACCGCGCTGCGGTTGCTATCTAAGTTAAAACTTCCCTGCCCGGTTGCCGATAAGCGACGGCTTACACCATGAACATCGCTTAATAAATAAGGGGTGTAATCCACAAGTACGGCAGTATCTGACTGAGCTACAACACTAAAACCCGCTAAAATACTTGATGCGAACGCCTCTTTAATACTTTGTTGTTCCGCAAGGTTATTAGTATTAGCACGGTAATAAGTATTAATAGCTCTTAGCATCACCTTATCGCCAAAACGCTCAAATTGAACTAAGTGAGTATCGCCTAACTGACCACGATCTAAGCCAATATCATTTGAACCAACACCGTAAGGTAAGCTTTGTTGTAATAAAAATTGTTGCTCGAGTTTATCCACCTCAAGATACAATTTGCCGTTTTCTGTATCGTAGTAAAATGAAAAATAGCCTGAAAAATGAGTCATTTTTTCAGTAAAATCATTTATAGACTTAATTGCTGCGTGTGCTTGAGTTATCATAGTAAGTAGCACAGCTAAGAGCAGATATCGTAGTAATGGTATTTTTTGCATAATCTTATCTTTGTTATTCGCGTTTTAAATACTGTATAGGTATTAAGCAGTATAAAGTACCGCCAAGAAAAATCAGCTATTTAAGACGAAATTCAGCGCTTGCTAAGACATTCTCTCTCACACTAAAAATGTCTGGCTACAACGTTATCAGGAAAATAGAATGCGTAGACTCCCACCGGTATTGTTAGAAGATGGTTGCCCTCGTGAACTGATCTCATTGATCAGAACGGTACTTGCGGCATGTAAAGAAATTTCATTTCGTGTTGGTCAAGGCGCCCTATCTGGCGTATTAGGCTCAACCCTAGACGAAAACATTCAGGGTGAAACTCAGAAAAAACTCGATGTTCTAACTAACCAACTTTTAAAAGATATTTTATTAGAATCGGGCTACGTAAAAGCCATTGCCTCTGAAGAAGAAGACTTCACCGTTGCGGGTAATCCAGATGCCAACTACATTGTTGCATTCGACCCACTTGATGGCTCATCAAATACTGATATCAACTCACTCGTTGGTACGATTTTCTCAATTATGGCGGCGCCTGAAGGGGCTGATCCGGCTGATCCTAGTATTTTTATGCAACCGGGTAAAAACCAAGTTGCAGCGGGTTATGTATTATATGGCCCATCAACCGTGCTGGCGTTAACAACTGGCAAAGGCACACGCTTTTTCACCTTAGATAAAACGCACGGTACCTTCTTATTAACGCAAGATTTTGCAACCGTACCTGAAGAGACTAGCGAATTTGCAATCAATACTTCAAACCAACGCCATTGGCAACCAGCAATGCAAAATTACATCAATGACTTAATTGCTGGTGATACTGGACCGCGTGGTCGTAACTTTAACATGCGCTGGATTGCTGCAATGGTAGGTGATGTGCACCGTGTATTATGCCGTGGTGGTATTTTTACTTACCCAACCGACACGAAAGATCCAAATAAACCTAACAAATTACGTTTATTATACGAAGCAAACCCAATGGCAATGTTAATCGAACAAGCTGGCGGTATTGCCTCAACAGGCACTGAGCGCATCATGGACATTCAACCTGATGCTATTCACCAACGTGTGGCGGTGATTTTAGGTTCGAAGAACGAAGTGGAAACCTGCTTAAGCTACCATAAATAGTAAGCAGTAAATGCCTTAGGCTGAAAGGTATAAAATTCTTTCAGCCTAAAGTCACTGCTAATAACTTCTTTAGCGTACTTGTACTCAACTCACCCATTTGCTCGTTATTACTTAGCGCATAAATAGCCCCTTCAACGGCGCTTTCGTCGATGTCTTGCCTAGACTCGACTACGTTTGCCCAAAGTTCTAATTCATCGATATCTATTTCGCCGTCTATAACACGCTGTAAAACCTGACAGAAAACATCTTGCGTCAGAGTATGGACACCACCTTGTGTGTCTGGAGTACTGGTAATTACTGAGATTGCCTCAAATCGGTTATCACCAAAGCGGGCAAACTCATCTAATGCGTCTAATTTATCCATTTGCTATGCTTACCTTTTCAATCTCAAAGCATCTTTTTACTTAATGACAACCCTTACTTGCTCACAATGCAAAGCAACGCTTAACTGCCAAGCCGACAATATTAATGCCTGTTGGTGTAGTGAGCTGCCCAACATTTTACCACTCGATGAGGCTGCAACAGAATGTTTATGCCGAGACTGTACTATAAAAAAGATCAATTCATTTTTATCTAAACTTTACCAACAGCCTCTTGAACAGCAGGTTGCCTTCGCTAAGCCTTATTTTACTCAAGGTAATTTAATAGAAAATCTCGATTACACCATGCAAAACAACTACATGGTATTTAGCCGCTGGTTCTTTTTAAAACGTGGCCACTGCTGTAGTAATGGCTGTACTCATTGCCCTTATTCCGATAGCTAACCTCTTACAGAGTATTTATTCAAATATTTTGCATTTAATTGCAAATAACGCATGGACGATAAGAATAAAAATACATTATAATTGGATATAAATTCACTAAATCATCAATTTTTAAGCTTAAATTACTAGTAACGTCTATTTTTTAAGCATAAATTTACTGTAACTAAGTCGGAATCAATCATGAACACTTTTAAGCCTGCTCTACTTGCAAGTGCAATTTCTGCAGTTTTAATCAATAGCAATATGGCGTTTGCTGCAGAAGATGCTATCGAAGTTGATAAATCAATTGAAACTATTCAAATTACTGCAACACGACGTGCAGGCTCTGTGCAAGATGCACCGCTTAATATCACAGCGCTCAATGGCGATGTAATTAGCGACCAAAACATTGGTGATCTAGAAGATGTCGCACGCTGGGTACCTGGCTTAACAATTTCTGATCAAGGTGGCCGTGAAGGTTCTCCGATTATCGTTCGTGGTTTGAATACAAATACTTCTGACCGTATTTCTGATAGTGGCACAGTGGCAACCTATGTTGGTGAAATTCCACTTAGCATCGACTTACGTTTAACTGACGTTGACCGTGTTGAAGTGCTAATTGGCCCACAAGGTACACTGTATGGTGCAGGTACTTTAGGTGGTGCAATTCGTTACTTACTAAAACAACCAGAGCTTGATATCACCGAAGGTAAGGTTACAGGCGATGTATTTAGCATTAACGAAAGTGACGGCACTGGCGGTGAGTTTGGTGTGGTATTCAATACCCCGCTAATTGAAGAAAAACTAGCGCTTCGTGCTAGCTTAAATTATTACGATAACCCTGGTTACATTGACTACACCCACGTGGTTCAAGAACCGGGTGTATCAAACCCAAATCCTGATTTTTCAGACAGCAGCGATGTAAATGCCAACTTAAAAAGCGTAAGCGATGTTAACGATGAGCAAATCACCACTGCACGTTTATCACTTCGTTGGCTTGCAACCGAAGATATTGATGCAACGCTAAACTACTTCTATCAAAAGCAAGAAAATGGCGGTAACTCGACATCGCAATACGGCTCTCTTGCTGATAGCAGTGCGCTACAAGGTGTCCCAGGAAAGTACGAAAACGTAGCTCGTGTACTTGAACCAGGTGAAGAAGAAAACGATTTATTAAGCTTAGAAGTAAAAGCAGATCTTGGTTTTGCTGAGCTGGTATCTGCATCTGGTTGGTCTAGCTATGAGCAATCTGGTCAGCGCGATCAAACTGATCTACTTTACGATATTTGGTCAGGCTATGCCGATTTCCCTTCTTTTGTTGGCTACACGCACGATACCTCAGATCGCGATACATTTACGCAAGAGCTTCGTTTAGTTTCAAATAGTAATAGTGCTTTTAGCTGGATTGTAGGCGGCTTCTACAACAAAGTAGAAAGTTACTCTGATGATCGTGAGTACACGCCGGGTCTGACTGAGTACTGGGGTGGTGGTATTCCAAATGTTGAACAAGACCTTGAGTACATTCTAATTTCAGATAGCGAGACCACTGAAAAAGCACTTTTTGGTGAAGTCGGCTACAGCATCACAGATCAGTTTGATGTAACTTTAGGTGCTCGTTTTTACGAATACGATGTATCAACAACATCAGGCTCTGCTACACCGCTTTATTCTGGTGATTTTGATTCACTAGATAACCTTGTTATGGAAAATGTGAGCGCTAGCGATAACGGTAACTTATTTAAGTTTAATGCTAACTATACATTCGATAATGGTGTACTTGCTTACTTTACCGTGAGTGAAGGTTTCCGTATTGGTGGTGGTAACGGTATTGCTCCTTGCCCTGATGTATTACCTGAGCAACAAATTGTTTGTGCCCTGCCAAACGAAGAAGATTACAAACCAGATACAACGGTCAACTACGAGCTAGGCTTTAAGTCATCATGGTTACGTAACCGCCTACATTTTAATGCGGCGCTATTTAATGTTGATTGGAAAGATGCACAAGTGGGTAGCAGCACCGTAAATGGTCAAGAGCTAATTACCTCAAATGCAGGCTCTGCTAATTCGAAAGGTGTTGAGCTTTCTACTCGCGCAATGATTGGTGATAATTGGGCTGCATATGCGACATACGCGTATGCAAAGGCTGAATTGACCGAAGATGCGCCTTACTTATTTGGTGTGTTAGGCGATGACTTAGCACAGTACCAAAGCTACTATGATGGTGCCAAAGGCGACCGTTTACCGGGCGCTCCTGAGCATCAATTCTCGTTTGGTCTTCGTTACGAGCAAGATGTCTTAGGTGATAAGTTATTAAGCGTAAACTACGGTATCACAGCGCAAAGCGATGTGATCACCAAAGTAGGCTTAAAAGCAGACGGCGAAGTATTACCAGGTTATGCACTAAGTAACTTATCTGCCAAAATTACTGGTGATATGTGGTCTGCAACGCTTTACGTAGACAACTTATTCGATAAGTACGCATTCACTTCTGTACGTCGTGATAAGTCTTGGGCTGGTATGTCGCAATATGCTGAGCTTAATAAAGAGCTACCTGAGCTACAGCGTGTTTATGGTCACTACACCACAGCGCCGCGTACTATCGGTATGAAGTTTAGCTACAACTTTGAGCTGTAATTAAACATACCCATAAAAGCCTTGCCACCTTCAGGCAGGGCTTTTTAATACCAATTCGCTTAATTAATTGGTCTATTTTGAGGCAAGAAGACCTCGTTGATAGCAAGGCAAAAATTTCGTTATTTAGTTGTTCTCGGCAATTGCTCCTGCATTGCTCTACCTTCTGCATCCATGCAGTCGTAAATCAGAAATTTTTAACGCAGCTAGCGACAGGTTTAATCCCTCAAAATGATTAAGTATTATTGGATTGGTATAAAATTAAGTTTCTGGTGAATTGATATAATATGCGCTTATGCTAAATGATACCCAACAAGCGCTTCGCGCTCATATCCAACAGTTGTTAGCAAATAAACAACTAAACGATGCACATCACCTACTTGTGCAGCGCCTAAAACAAAATCCTGAAGACCACGTTTGTTACTTTTTACTCAGCGAAGTCAACACCGCAGCTGGCGATATCAACAAAGCTATTAAGCTCCTTGAAAAAGCGCTAAGCCTAGCCCCTTTTGCAGTTTATCATTTAGCACTTGCCAAGTTATACGTACTGTTAGGCAAAGTCAGTAATGCAGCTGTGCATTATCAAAGCGCTATACAAACAGCTGGTTTTAGTGGCGCAGACTTTGATACATTAGCCAACATTGCGACCCGTTTAGGGCATTATGACGACGCTCTTAGCTTCCAACAAGCAGCCTACCAGCGCAATAAAGATAACCCACAAATTAGCTATAATTTGGCGGTGTGTTATAAAATTCACGGACTGTTCGATGAAGCTAAAAGCTTATTGCAGCAACTAACCACAAAGCAACCTAGCTTTTATCAAGCCCACTATTCGCAGGCTGAACTTAATACTATTATAGATGCAGAGCAACATATCCAAAAACTTCAAGCCTTGGCGGATAAAGAAAAAAGCATTGTTGAACAGCAAGTGTATTTTCATAGTCTTGCCCTTAATTATGAGCACCTTAATGACTACAAAAATGCATTTAAATACTTTGCACTAAGTAAGCAAGCGATAGCCGGTAAACTTAACTATCAAGCAAGCCAACACCACCACTTTTGTCAAAAGCTCATTACTCAAAGCAAACAGCAAGCACCAGCTAGTAGTGACTCTGAGTTCTCACCCGTTTTTGTTGTTGGCCTTCCCCGCTCTGGCACAACCTTAGTTGAAAAAATCCTTAATCAAAGTACACAACTGCAAGGGGTTGGGGAGTTTAATGATATTGCGCAACTCATACAAGACGCCACGCAATCAGCTCGTGTGATTGACAGCGAAATGCTCGATAAGGCATATGAATCTGAGGCAATAAAAACAGCATTGGCTAGCTATCAACAAAGAGCCGAGCTGCTAAGTGACGGCCTAAGAAGTTGTGATAAACAGCCATTTAACTTTTACTATATTGATTTTATTTTAGCGGCTTTTCCTAATGCGAAAATCGTTTGTATGCAGCGGGGCTGGCAAGATTGCAGCATTGCCAATTTTAGGCAGATGTATAGCCCGCAAAGTGTGTTCCATCACTACAGTTTTACACTTGAAGATATTGCCTCATTCCATCAAGATTACTCGGCATTAGTCAGTCATTTTGCCAACAAGTATCCTGAGAACGTTTTTTTGCAAAGCTATGAGCAATTGGTGGCTGAGCCGACCCTACAAACGCAAAAGCTCTATGCGTTTTGTGATTTAAGCTGGCAGGAAAACTGCCTCACTTTTTATAAAAGCAATGCGGCATCAGCCACGGCGAGTAAAAAGCAAATTCGCCAGCCATTGAATAAAAACAGTATCGGCAGCTGGCAAAATTACGCTGAGTTTATTGGTGCGGACCTGTTTCAATAGGTAGGTCGTGACGAGCGCCCCACTCACTCCATGAGCCATCGTAAACACGTAAGTTAGCGTAACCGCATTCATCGGCACACAATGCAATTGCACAAGCGGTTACACCTGAACCACAGCTAAACTGCAACTGGGTGTGATGCGGCGCTATGTGTTGTTCAAATAATGCCTGCAATTCGCTAAGCGGTTTAAGCTCACCGTTATTTAGCACTGTTGCTAGAGATAAACTGCGACTATTTGGAATATGACCACTGCGCATACCTTCGCGCGGCTCAGCGTGTTCACCGGTAAAGCGCTCATAAGGGCGAGCATCGAGTGTTAGTGTGCTTTGTTCGTCAAGTGAGTTAAGTACTTGCTCAGCACTAATAAAGTAATCAGCACGCGGGCTGGCAACAAAATTGCCTTGACCATAAGCAGCTGAATAGCTTGCTTGTGTAGCAAAACCAAGTGCCTGCCACTTAGCTAAACCGCCACTTAACACTTTTACATTATCAAAGCCCATTGCTTTAAACATCCACCACGCACGCGCTGAACTGAATAAGCCTTGGTCTTCATAAATCACAACCAGAGAGTCTTGGTTAACCCCAGCAAGCTGCATATGTTCTGTGAACTGCCCGGTACTGCACATCATACTTGGTACAGGATTACTGTTATCTGCCAGCGTCTTTTTGAAATCAAAACGCTGTGCATTAGGCAGCATAGCCTTAGGTGCATACTCACCCGGTAAACCAGGGCGCACCATTCCTGCATCAAAGACAACCAAGTTATCCTGGTTTAAATGCTCGTTAAGCCATTCTGGCGAGACGATGTTCTTCATTAGCTTTCCTTTTGCGATAGCTGTGCAAATGTATCTTGTTGAGTTAAGCGTTTTTCGACCGCTTCAACATGCTCAGTTGTACATTCTTTCCAAACACCAGGCAAGCAATACACATGCTTTAAGTAGGTAAAAAACTTATCTCTCAGAATACTGTTGGTCTGCCAGCCATTTTGTAGTTTTTCCAAGCTTTTAATCAAGGCAGTTTGATCACTTGCGTTTAGTACGAGCTCATCAATGTTGTAACAAGCAAGCCCCAAGGTAATCACTTTTTTATCAAGTAATAAAGATTCTAAGCCAACTGTCGAGTTAATAGTTATAACGGCTTCAGCACCATTAATAAGTTCTCGAGTACAATTTCCGTTGGCAAAAACGGCAACATCATTTCTATCGTACAAGTGCTCATAGTGCTTATGCCATGAAGGATGTTCTTTAAAAACAACTTTAAGTTCTGGATCATTTAACTGTTTTACAGCTGAAACAACAGCATCGTAATACTCTTCCATTGACTTAAGCCAAGGAGAGTAACAAGCTATTTGAGTATCGTGTGGAACTTGAAATGGCACAAATAAGTATTTTTTGGGTAACTCGATTGCGTCAAACTTACAACGCTTTTTATGGTTCGCTCTAGGAATTAAATCAGGCGCAGAAAATGGCAACTTCCCCTGCGGATCAAAGTTTAAATAGAATTGACTATCTCGCGGTACAGAAGCCGCAAAATTAATACCTTTTGGATCTAAGCTTGTTGTTCCGGGCAGTAACCCATTTTCATAGTAATAGGTGGTCACTCCTAAAGCCTTAGCAGCCATACAAACAGTAACATTCGGTAATTTATTACCATTCCAAATGACTAAAGCTTGTGGCGATTCTGACTTCAATAAATCATAATACTTAGCGAACCGACACCGCTCCACCAGCAGCATCAAAGCAGAGTAACTTTTAATTATTAGCGGGTTATTCCATAAACTATTACGCGCTTGTTTACGTAATAGTTGCTCCGAGATTATTTTACTAAAATCAATTTGTATTGCCTTGCTAAAGTATTTAAGAGCAGTAAATCTAGGTAAGCCCATGCAGTGCACTTTACTCTTTAAAGGCAGTTTCCTAGTCAGTTCTTTGTAATAGCGGGCGTGCACATTGTTGCGAGAGATAAATAAAAAAGCCATATACACATCTTATTTTTGATTGAACGTAAGCGCATACAGCTATTTTATTAATTATAAATGACAGTTTGAAGGTTGCCTCACAACTTCTATTATTTCTGTTGTAGAGATAGAGGGAGTACGCTCTAAATAAGTTACATCACAAAGTTGGCTAAATTGATCAAATCGACCAGCCCAATCGTCCCCCATAACTAGCAAATGGGCTTGATGATCTTTTATATACTCACCTTTTAATTCTAGAGAATGCTCTACAAATACTTCGTCGACACACTTCAATGAACTAATAATTTTCAGCCTATCAGCTTCACTATATACGGGCTTTCGACCTTTCTTAGAGAAGTTTAGTTCATCGGAAGATACACCAACTATTAAATAATCTCCTAACGCTTTAGCTCGTTCTAATATATTGATGTGTCCCACATGAAAAATATCGAACGTACCAAATGTAATTACCCGTTTCATTGGTGCTCCTCTAAATAAGATACAATTCTCTTAGCAGAGTGACCATCCGTAATACCTGCCAGTTTATAGACTATTTCTTTTCTTTTTTCTTTAAATTCGGCTGTTTCGTTAACACTTGAAGTTAATAACTGCTTTAAATCTTTATAACTTCCTGCACGAGTACATAGCTCATTGAAGTATTTGATATCTTCATCAAGTCGAGCTTTTAACCTATAAGAAAAAATACCTCTGTAAGACCAGCGCAGCTTATAGAAATCACACCAGATAACAGGCTTTTCTAATGCTGCAAACTCAAATATGGCTGACGATGCATCAGAAATCATTATATCAGCAAGTTCTAAAAAAGGAGTAAGGTCAAAATCGAACTCATTAGCAAGGTAAACATTCTTAGCGCTAGCCCACTTCTCAAGCTTTAGGCGTTGTTTTTTATATTTTTTCTTAAACAAACTAAAGAAATGAGGCTTAACGATAATATTAAATTCATCAAAATGCTCAGGGAAATCATCGCTGAAACATTCTAAAGAACTCGGATAAAAAGTAGGCGCATACAGCAAAGTTTTTTTTGTTGGATCTAGGCCTAGATTTTTGAGGCTTATAGTACCAAGAGTCTGATTAAAAATAGGGTCTAATTTTGCGTAGCCGCTATCAATAAAGTTACCTTCAGGATAGAGTGTTTTTAAACGTTGAAGTCGGTGTTCACCTTCAACAAACCGCACTGTCATCTTGTTGTTCGATACGTCGTAATAACACTGTTTTGGGCCTATCCCATGCTGCATCAGTACAGTCTTTTTATTTAAATCCTCAGCACCTGCGAATGTATTGCCAAATACGACCCAATCTGCATCTGAGTTCTGATAAAAGTCAAAGGTTTCACTTGTGTTTGTTAACCACTTTGCAACTATTGCATTTTTATCTATAAAGTCACAGCATACTGCACGACTGCGCTCATCTTGTTCTTTATAAAAAACCATTGAGACTTTGTGGCCTTTTTCTTTTAACTCCTTTAAAACAGGCAGGTATTGTGGAATATAATATAGATGTTGAACATCAAAATATAACTGCATCATTTACAACTTAATAACTTAAATCAATAGCTATTGTACATAAATTACATTTTTGTTTCAGCCCACAATTAAAGTTTATATTAGCTAAATATCAATTACCTCAGGGCGCAGCGGTGCTAGGCGGCTAAGGATTTGATTTTGTACCGTTTGCGGGATCTGTTGTTCGTCCATAGCATTAATCAAAAGCTCTACCACACGGTTAAAGTCTTTTTCAGGGATATTCATTCCGGTGTGGATATCAACCATATTATCGCCTTTATATTCACAAGGACCGTCTGTGACGCTACACAAATGAGTAATAAAGCCTTGTCGAAAATGGGCGACATTCGTTTGTTTAAAATAAGCTAAAATTTGTTCGTCACGGCCTATTTGATTGATAAAACTATCAACCAGTTTTTCAACTCCTTGTTCGCCATTAATTTGCTGATACAAGGTGCTATTGTTGCTACTTGCACAACCAACTAACATAACGGCAAATACAAATGTAAAAAGTGTTTTCATCATTACCAATACCCTGTTACAGAAAGATACCAACCTGTTTGATCCTTAGCCCCAGCAATACTTCCTAAGTCTAACCAAGCAGCAGTCACGCTAACATACTTATTAGGAAACCAAGCAACAAACACATCCTGCCAATCTTGCTCCCCTAAGCCTAGGTTATTGGACTTTTCACGATACTCAACACCAACGGCTATTTGGTGGGTTAAAAACACAGCTGTCGATGCTTCAAATAACAATTCTTTATCGCTATCAGGGCCGCCAAAGCCTAACAAGCCAAGCTGATTAGCATCGCTATAACGAAAGGTGGTGTTCCAAAACCAGTTATACCCAGCAAGCGCGCCCAAATGTAGTTTACTAGCAGCAAGATATACGTCGGTACCGCTGGTGTCTTTGGCACCGAGTAGGTTTGCGATACTGCCGTCATCCAGTGATTTATGTTGCACACCCAAGCTCAGCTGCGGCCATTTACTGTAAACGATATCGCCGTATAAGCGCACTTTCGCTCCTGTAATTGATTGCTCAATATCGGTATTTAATGCCGGAACTTCGAAGCGTTGCTCTGCGTAACTAAATTCAACGCGATCATAAATATTTAGCTGCGCGCCACAAACATCTAAGCGGTAATCACTCACGTCTGCACGGCTGCAAAAACCATTTATTGCTATTTCATCATCACTTGCATAGCCTGCAAGTTGCGCCCAAGGGACAATACCACCACCCGCACTACCTTCAACTTGGGAGACTCCGGGCGTTGCTAATAATTTACCCGATGCAGCTAACCCTGAACTTGTAAAAGCAAGGCAAGTTAACCCAAACAACCAATTAAGACGCTTCATTGTACACCTCTAACCACTGCAAAAACTGCTCTGATTTTAGTGGCCTACTTAAATAATACCCTTGTGCATAATCGCATTTATTTTGCACTAAAATATCCAGTGAATTTTTGTTCTCAACCCCTTCAGCAACAACCGAAAAGCCCAGCTGATGACCTAGAGTAACCGTAGATTGCACTATGTATTGATCTTGACGAGACTGATCTAATTGCAAAATAAAACACTTATCAAGTTTTAGCTCATCAATCGGTAATGACTTTAAGCGCCCAAGCGATGTTTGCCCTACACCATAGTCATCCAACGAGATTTTAACCCCCAAGGTTTTGAGGTTTTCTAGCGCCTTAATACCTTGCTCTTCGTTCTCAATCATATCGCGTTCTGTAAGCTCAATTGTGATCAAGCGCCCATTAACAGCATGTTTTTCTAACTGTTTAGCAAGGTGTGAGTAAAAGCTTGGGTATGCAATATCTTGCGCAGAAACATTAATTGCAGCCTGCATAGTAATACCTTGCTGTTGCCATGCTGCAACTTGCGACACTACGGTTTTAACAACCCAAGAAGTTAACTCAACAATCACCCCCGATTGCTCTGCTAAATCAATAAACAGTTCTGGTGAAACCCACTGACCGTCTTTGCGTTGCCAGCGGATTAACGACTCAACTTTATCAATGCTATTAGTTTTAATATTTAGTTTTGGCTGATAGGTCATGAACAGCTGACCGTCATCATCAACAAGGGCTTGCTTAAGTTCATCAATTATTGCTAGGCGCTCAAGATGTTCTTCGTCTTCACCTTCTTGATAATAATGAATAGTTTTATGCTCGCAAGATGCGGTATCAACAGCAATTAACGAGCGACGCATTAAATCCTCAGGGCTGACATTTTGCGAAAGGCAATGCACCACCCCAACACTAAAGCGTAACGTAATGTTTAAGCCTTGAATTAAGTAGCCAGCCTGTAACTGAGCAACTAACTTCATTACCGCATCTTTAAATTGTTTCGTTTCATCGGCTGGCAATAAAGTTAAAAATTCGTCACCGCCAATCCGAGCATTAACACCATTATGATGAGCTGAGTATTCACCAATCCGCTCAGCAACCGCTTTAAGACAATCATCGCCAATACGCGGGCCTAATTTATCATTGATATGGCGAAGGCCGCGGATATCTATAGCAACCAGTGTGTACTCAGCCCCTTCGGCAAACAAGTTTTCCATGTTTTCTAACATAGCAGAACGGGTATAAAAGCCAGTTAATGAATCATGGCTAGCTTGAAAACTTATT
This sequence comes from Pseudoalteromonas sp. P1-26, assembly GCF_001401795.1. Lineage (NCBI taxonomy): Bacteria > Pseudomonadati > Pseudomonadota > Gammaproteobacteria > Alteromonadales > Pseudoalteromonadaceae > Pseudoalteromonas > Pseudoalteromonas sp. P1-26. The sequence goes on from NZ_LKDX01000003.1 coordinate 49,560, forward strand.
TGCTGTTCACGCTCTTTAATGTCGTTACCCATGTTGTTAAAGGCATCAATTAAGGTGGTGATTTCACTACTTTGCTTTTTACCTACAAATTCAGCTTTATAGTTGCCACGGGCAAATTGCTGCGCAAGTAAAGTAAGCTTTGAAAGCGGTGTTGTGAGATTTTTAGCTAAGATTCCACTGGTCAATACGCCTATCACAACCGTAATAGCAGCAAGCACAATAATGGTGAAAAACAGCTGTTCAAACTCACGATAACTCTGGGTTAAATCAGCACTTAATAGCACAGAAACTAGGTGTCCGGGCAAAGATGGAAGTTCAACCAGGCGGTTTCTATAGACCGGCTTTTCACCAAATATGCGCTGCGTTGTCTCGTTATTAAAATGCGCTAATACAGAGGTGCTTTGTGGTTGCTTGGGCAGCGATGTCTCTACCACACCATCATCTTCACCAATAAAACTCACATCCATTGTGGTGAGGTTTTTAAGCTCTGCAGCAACCAGATCGTTAATCTCGAACCCCACTAAACTGTAGGCAACAGTTCGCGGCGCACGTACTGGCAGTAAAATAACTTGGTAAAGGGTTTGATCAAGTACAATGAAATTTGATTGCTCAGCATCAATGAGTAATTCATTCATCAATGCAGAAAACTCATCTGGCCTATGATTAAATTCAGTATTTGCTGAGACCAATTGCCCTGATAAATCCACAAGCAACATCAAATCAGCATTTATTCGACGACTGTGGTTATTCAATACACTACTAATGGTATCGGCGTCTTGAGTTGCGACCGCTTGTTTAAAGCCAAAATCTGCGGTCAGCACCTTTGCAGCAGTTAATAGCAGGCTCTCTTTAGCGCTTAAATATTGCTTAAAAACATTTTCAGCGACATTAATATCTTCACGTAGCTTTTGATCGTTAAAGCGATTTGTCGACCACCAAGAGCTCGCTAAACTGACTAAACTAGTTAATAAAACCAGGCTAACGCATAAGGCTATGATCCGCCCTCTTAAACTATGAATCATTATCTGCCTTAAACATCTCACCAAACGTATTACGCGGTGCAGGTTCATTCGTATTAATTGTAATATCAGCGACTTGCTCAGTTACAGTGACTGATAATTTTTTATTAATTTCACTTGCTTGGTTTGGGTGCCAAATCGTTATACTAGTTGGAACAGTAATCCCTTTTAATTGTACTTTGCCATCCTCTGCTGTTTTTAGTGTATTAGCGCTATTTGCGACATAGATATAACCCACCATAGAATCGTGAATATTACAGCCTAAAACTACAACTCCGCTGTTATCAAACAACTCTGGTTTTTCTGGACGGTCAGCGTAAAGCTTAATATTAAAAGGTTTAGCACTTGAAAAGGAATAAACATGATGGCGAATATTATCGCTATTAGGAAAATCAACAGACTGCCCTTGTTGTATCACCAATACATTAGGTGAAAACTGCTTATTTACCTGATCCATCACAGCAACGGGTAATTGCGAACGTGGTAAGTTCGCATTATTTTCTAATTCGATGACAGCATCAGCCAAAGGCTGACCAAATTGATCACGAACGGTAAATGAAATATCAGCAGCGAATGCAGTTGCTGCACAGCACAGAACTACAAAAGAACATACCGTGCGAGCACAGTGCGCAAAAAACGTCATAATTGAACCTTGCTTAGCCTAGTTTGCTAATAAGTATAGATTAATCTTAGCTTAAGTTAATGAGAGAGGGTATGAAAAGCAAGAAAAAAGCCAAGCAGTTTTAATAGAAAACCAACTTGGCTTTAATAATATTGACTTAGAGCATATCTAAGTTAAAAAAATAGCAATTAATTGTGCTTAATTAAGCCGTATTCTTTATCTAAAATAGCGATTACTTCACTACGTGGGTCGCTTGGAATAGTAATTTCTTGACCAATGATTTTACTCGCAATGCCAACGTAAGTATCAGACACTTCAAGCATCACTGATTCTGGCAAGGTGTAGTCTTTAGCAAGCTGCTCACGCTCGTCCATGCGGTCTTTATTTAATAACACATCGCTGTCTGGCACGTTATTAATTAATAACTGGCGGAAACCCTCTTTTGAGTTTTCAATGATTTTACCGTCACGGTAAGCTGGGCCATCCCAGATACGTGATGAATCAGGCGTGCCTACTTCATCAATGTAGATAAGCTTATCTGAACCATCAATGTCTTCAACATAACCAAATTCAAATTTAGTATCGACAAAGATTTGGTCAAGCTGCGCTAGTTCATCACTGATCAGCTTAAAGCCTTCAACAAGTAGTTGCTCATATTTAGCCACATCGTCTTCAGACTTGAAGTTAAAAACAGATAGGTTATTAGTGATGTTTTCACGAGTAATGTTCACATCATCTACTTCAGGAATGTCAGTAACACCTGTGATAATGCCTTTCGTTGATGGCGTAATTAAAACTTCATCTAGCTTTTGGTTCGCAGCTAGTCCCTCTGGTAAATCAATACCACAGAAATTACGCGTGCCTTTCGCATAATCACGCCACATACTGCCAGTAATATATTGGCGAGCAATGGCTTCAACTTTTACAGTACTTGCTTTACGCACAATCCATACATAAGGGTGTGGAATATCAACAATATGGTTACCAGCAAGGCCTGCTTTATCAAATAACTTAAACCAATGAGATGCCACAGAGTTTAGCGCGATGCCTTTACCAGGAACACCATTTAAACCGTTTTCACCTTGCCAAATACAATCAAACGCAGAAATACGGTCAGAAATAACCATAATAGCTAGCTCAGTTCCTTTTGGAACTTGATAACCTTTGTCATTAATTAAACGAGCGCTGTCTTCATCAGTTAACCAATAAACTGAACGCACTTTACCACTGTGTACCGCACCTTTAGTACGGATCGGTAAATCATCGTTTACGTCTAAAACTTTATAGCTAGTCATGCTATCTCCGATAGTATTTGGCATGCTCTTGTGAGCACATGTATGGGATTGGGGTTATGGCCGCCTATAATAATCTAGACGCTTTGAAAGCTCAATCATTGCACTATCATCAGCAGCCTGCGGATGTAATAAAAACCATAAAAATTTAAACTTTCAGTAATTTTGCTGTCATAAACATTATTTCGCTATACTAGTGCCCTCGAAATAGGAGGTTTTCTTGGATTACTTAGCAGCTACCGCAGAAAAAAAATATTTAATGTTTATTTCGCAGAACTATTCGTACGCGATCTTACGCCCATTGCAACGGGAGATTTTAGCTCGTGGTGGTGAAGTTAAATGGTTTTTACATGGGAAAACTGTAAATCGTGATTTTCTTGATGAAAGCGAGCAAACCTTAGATAGCGTTGATGCTATACACGATTGGCAACCCGATGTACTTTTTGCACCTTCTAATAGTATTCCCACTTTTATACCTGGCGTTAAAGTTGGTGTATTCCATGGCTTTGATGCGGGGAAGTTAAATAGCAAAGGCCAAAATGACCATTTTAAAGTTAGAGGTTGTTTTGATTTGTACTGTACGCAAGGTCCAAATACTACTGCACCTTTCCAAGCTTTAGCTAAAAAGCATGGCTTTTTTCAAGTAAAAGAAACCGGCTGGCCAACACTCGATCCTTTTTTTAGTGAGATTGAAAACAATCCGTATAAAAACCCAGACGACAACAGAAAAACACTCTTAATTTGTTCGACTTTTTCAAAACGCCTGTCTCTTGCACCTAAATTATACGAACAAATAAAAGCATACAGTGAGCAAGGAAAGTGGCGAATTTTGGTGCAATTTCACCCGAAAATGCCAAGCGAGCTTGTTGAACGATACAAGGCTCTACAAAACGACAATCTAACTTTTGTCGAGACAGATAATGTATTACCACTCTTACAAGCTGCTGATGTCATGCTGTGTGATACCTCATCCATTTTGCTTATGTTTATCTTACAAAGAAAGCCTGTCGTAACTTTCTGCAATCAAGCACCTGGCGAACATCTTATTGATATTACAGATGTCAATAAACTAACTGAAGCGATTGATTATGCCTTCACACAGCCTGCTGAATTAATGGCGAAAATTGAGCACTTCTGCCAGCAACTGCATCCATATCAAGACGGCTTATCGAGTCAACGTGTACTTGCTGCTAGCAATGAATTACTATTGAGCAATCCTGCACTTAAGCCGAAACCACGTAATTTTATTCGTAATTTTAAAATGCGTAGAAAATTAAATTACTGGCGATGGTAACAATTCATAGGTCGTTATGATCACGCTTGAAAATGTGCTTTTTAAATGGCACGCAAAACAACCCAAGCCGACGATCAATATTACTAAGCTAGATATTGATCAAGGCGAACATGTTTTTCTTCACGGTCCGAGTGGTTGTGGTAAATCAACGTTATTATCATTGCTTGCTGGCGTCACAGTGCCAACACAGGGCAATATCGAGCTGCTTGGTAAAGCGATTAACCAACTTAGTAATAGTAAAAGGGACCGTTTTCGTGCCGACCATATTGGCTATATTTTTCAAAACTTTAATTTACTACCTTATTTATCGCCTATTGAAAATGTGACTTTAGGTTGCCAATTTTCAAAGCAAAGGCAAAAAAACGCATTAAAAAATAGTGCAACAATAGCCGCTGAAGCAAGCCGCTTACTGAGCGCTTTAGGGCTAAATGATAACTTGCAGCATCAAGCAGTTGCACAGCTGAGTATTGGCCAGCAACAAAGAGTTGCCGCAGCGCGAGCCTTTATTGGCAGCCCTGAAATTATTATTGCAGATGAACCTACCTCAGCACTCGACACACAAAATCGCCAAGCATTCGTAAAATTGTTATTTGAGCAGGCAAGCGCAGCAAATAGCACGCTAATTTTTGTTAGCCATGATGAAACATTACAAACGCTATTTACCCGCAGTATCAGCCTTATTGAGTTACAAGGAGGCACAGATGCTACTCATTAAACTCGCCACAAAAAGTTTATTAAACCGAAAGGCCAGCGCCCTACTCACCCTATTTACAATTGCTATCAGCGTAATGTTATTGATGTCGATTGAGCGGGTTCGAGTTGATGCTAAAAGTAGCTTTAGCAATACAATTTCTGGCACTGATTTAATTGTCGGTGCGCGTACCGGTGATATCCAGTTGCTGCTGTCTTCGGTATTTCGCATTGGTCATGCTAATAATGGCGTGAGTTGGAAAAGTTACCAATACATCTCAGGGCAACGGGGTGTGAAATGGGCTATTCCTATGTCACTTGGCGACAGCCATAAAGGTTTAGCTGTACTTGGTACAAATAAAGACTATTTTGAGCACTATCGCTTTGCTAAAAAGCAGTCGTTGAGCTTTTCACAAGGTCATGAGTTTAATCACTTATTTGAGGTTGTATTAGGTGCTGAGGTTGCCAATACCCTTGGCTATCAGCTTGGTGACGAAGTAGTGATTGCGCACGGCATGGGCAATACCAGCTTTCATAATCATGACGATAACCCATTTAAAGTGGTCGGTATTTTAAATCCAACGGGCACGCCTGTTGATAAAACCCTGCATATTCCACTTGCAGCAATTGAAGCGATTCATGGTGGTCATGCTCATCAGCATGAAGCCGCTCAGGCTGATGCAAATGACCACGACCACGACCACGACCACGACCACGACCAGCATGGTGATGTTGATTTAGTTGGCACACCAAAACAAATAACCGCTTTTTTACTTGGTTTCGATTCACCTCTTTATACCTTACAAGTACGTCGTAATATCAACCAATACAAAGATGAGGCACTGCTTGCCATCATGCCGGGTGTTACTTTGCGTGAACTATGGGAGATGCTCTCTATCGTTGAAAAAATATTGCTATTATTTTCTATCGTCGTGGTGCTGATCAGTTTGCTTGGCATGTTAACGAGCCTGCTTTCAAGCCTCAATCAACGCCGCAGAGAACTTGCAATTTTGCGCTCTGTTGGCGCAAGACCTTGGCATATTTTCACCTTGATCAGTGTCGAATCATTACTCATTACAGGGCTTGGCTGCATTGTTGGTATCGCATTATTCTATGCTTTAATGCTACTCGGCGCAGATTACTTGCAAAGCCATGCCGGAATAAGCCTAAATATAGCCTTATTGTCATCCTATGAACTCATGCTTTTAGCTGCGATAATGGTTGCAGGCTTTATTGTTGGGTTAATTCCCGCAACTCGCGCGTATTTCTACTCTCTTGCTGATGGTATGAGTATTAAAATTTAAGGAATGTTATGCCGTTTTTTCGAAAATTCGTCGCTTTAGTCGCATTAGTTGTGTGTGCTGGAGCTAATGCTGGCGCACCTAAAGAAATCTTCTGGGAAGATTTAATTCCAAAAGGTCATGTCCAAATCGACACCCAAGCGCAAGCAAACCATGAAGGTAGCGAGCAAAACTGGGTGCAACCAGACCTTGATGCACCCGTGGTAAAAGAGCTTAATGGCCAATCAGTGAGTTTGCCTGGTTTTGTTGTTCCCCTTGAAGGCGACAGCGAAGTGATCACCGAGTTTTTATTGGTTCCTTATTTTGGTGCCTGTATCCACGTGCCACCACCGCCACCAAATCAAATTGTGCATGTCACGATTAAAGACGGCGTACCAATCGAAAGCCTCTACGATGCGATTGTCGTGACAGGCGTTATCAGCACCGAAACCTGGTCTGGTGAAATTGCCCAAGTCGGCTATAAAATGAAAGCCGTCGGTGTAGCACCATTTGAGTTATAAGTTTTAAAGAGCATGTTTTTGCATGCTCTTTAAATTAATCCACCACTTTTTCTTTTTCTAGTTCCTGTTCGCTTAATTCATACCACCCGCCACCAAGGGCTTTATAAAGCGTTGCTAGGCTTTGCAGACGATCATTTTTTGCCTGCGATAACGCAATTTCTGCCGAAAATAACTGGCGCTGTGCATCCATTAAATCAAGGGAGCTGGCAACACCATTGCTATATCTTAGGCGTGCTAAGCGATAGTAATCTTGGCTACTGAGCACCAAGCTTCTTTGCGCATCATAGCTTTTTTCTGCCGACTGATAGTTCGAAAGCTGATTGCTCACTTCTTGCAGTGCCACCAACACTATTTTCTGATATTGAATACTTGCCTGATAAGCTCGTTGTTCCGCCACCGTTAAATTTGCCTGATTGCGCCCCATATTAAATATTGGCATTAAAAGCTCTGAGCCCAGCAACCAAACCTGCGAATTACTGGCGAGCAAATCACTAAAATCAGTACTTTCACTGCCATATTCGGCATACAACTTAAGTTTTGGGAATAAGGCCGCTTTTGCGACCCCAATTTCAGCCATGGCCGCTTGCCATTGATACATTGCTTGCTGCACATCTGGTCTACGCTTTAACAGTTCACTAGGTAGTCCTGTGGGTAATTGCTTAGGAAGGGTTTGCACAGATAACTCATTCCCCCCTTGCACATCAGCATTGGCATCACCAATCAAAAACTTTAACTGATTAATAATCCGCCTTTCACTGTGCTGTAAAGGAGGGATCTTCACTTTCGCTGACTCTAATTCAACCTCGGCTTGGCGCTGTTCTAGCCCTGAAATAATACCGCCTTTTTTACGAATACGCGCAATTTCAAGCTCCTTCTCGCGAAGCTTAATCGTACTGAGGCTAATTTTTAATTGCTCTTCAACTTCTTTGAGGGCAAAAAACTGCTGAGCAACATCAGCAATCAAGGCGAGCTGCAACGCGTTTCTTGCTTGCTCTTGGCTATAATAATTTGCCAGTGCGGCTTCGCTTGCGCGTCGGTTACTACCAAATAAATCTAGCTCCCAACTTAAGTAACCTTTTAAATCAAAGGTATTTTCTGGGCTGCTATTAAGCTCTTCTTCTCGCTCTGAAGTAAGCCCTACATTCACATCAGGCCATAAAGCGGCATCCGTAATTCGATACCGAGCTCGCGCTTCAATAATTTTCGATTGCGCAATTAACATATCTTGGTTGTTAAGAAGCGCTTGGCTAATCAGCTTTTGCAAATGAGGGTCGCTATAAATTTGCTTCCAGCCCGCTAAAGCCTCCGATTGTGGCGTTGCTGTTGCGCCCATAAAATTAGCAACTTCACTATGCTCAGGTGCTTCAAAATCAGGCCCTACAGCACAGCCTTGAATGCAAGCGAAACAAAGCAATGGTAACAATTTATGCATCGACTTGCTCCTCTACTACTTTAGAGGCCGGTGTTTGCTGTTTTTTTACAAAGCGTGCAGCGGTAATAAAAAACAGCGGCACTAATATTATGCCGATAGAGCTTGCCAGTAACATCCCCCCTAAAATAGGCATAGATACCGACTGTCGACCAACCGCTCCGGGGCCAGAAGCAAGTACTAACGGCAATACACCAAGCACAAAAGAGGCTGCAGTCATTAATATAGGCCGAAAGCGAGAACGGGCGGCTTCTATTGCTGCATCAGTAGCATCCATCCCCTCCTGATAAAGCTGATTTGCCACCTCAACAATCAAAATTGAGTTCTTTGCCGCAAGGCCGATCAAGGCAATAAAGGCGACTTGGAAGAATAAATTGTTTTCATGCCCCGTCACTAAGGTCAATACAGAGGCTCCCAACATAGCAATCGGGCTTATTAGTAGTACAGCAAACGGCAAGCTCCAACTTTCATAGAGCGCCGCTAAAAATAAAAATACAAACACAATAGCAAGGCTGATAGCGATACTTAGCTGACCCGATGAGCGAATTTCTTGATAGGTTAATCCTGTCCATTCATAGCCAAGGTTAGGCGGTAGTTTTGCCATTTCTTCTTTAATTACGTTAATTACATCACCCGATGCATAGCCTTTAGCTGGCGATACATTCACCATGGCACTGGTAAACATATTAAAGCGATTTATTGCAGACGGACCGGTTGTTAAATTTAACTTAGCAAGCACATTTGATGGCACCATAGCACCATTTTTTGAACGCACATAAAATTCGTTGAGGTTTTCAGGGCGTGCCCTAAATTCATCTTCAGCCTGAACTTTAACCCGATAAACCCGGCCAAATAAATTAAAGTCATTAATTGTTGATGAGCCAGTAAGCACTTTCATTGTGCTGTAAACATCAGCAATCGGCACCTCTAATGCCATGGCTTTTTCTCTATCTAATTCCAAAAACAGCTGGGGTACTGAGCCACGCAGTGAGCTACTTGCTTTAGCAACTTCAGGGCGGTTATTTAAATTTGCCAGCAGTACCTCGAGCGATTCAACCAGACTCGTTAAGTTGCCTCCTGTTTTTTCTTGCAGCGCAAACTCAACACCAGAGCCGGAACCAAGCCCCGCCACAGCCGATGGCTGAAACACATTAAATTCAGCATCGGGAATGGCGTAGAGCTGCTTACGTATATCATTCATCACACTTGTGACCGTAAAACCTTGCTCTGCACGCACTTGCCAAGGCTTTAAAATCACCTCCATTTGACCATGTGATTGCGCACTACCAGCACGGCGGTTTTCACCCGCTAGCGTGAATGAATAAGCCACCCCAGCATGGCTCATAACAAATTGGTTAGCTTTACTTATCACCTCATTGGTACGTGAGACCGTTGCCGCATCTGGCAAGGTAATATCAACAAAAAAGCGTCCTTGATCTTCTTGCGGCATAAAGCTACTTGGTAATTGGCTAAACACAAAGTAACAGCCACCTATCATTATAAAAAAGCCAATATAACTACGTTTTGCTTTTTCAGAGCATGCCTTTACAAGCCAAGTGTATTTTTCGCCAACACTTTCAAGCCAGTTATTAAATTTATTAAAAATCTTAATCTTTGATGGGGCGCTAGGTTTTAAGAAAATCGCACATAAAGCAGGGCTCAAGGTTAGCGCAACTAGGGTCGAAATGAGTACCGCAACGGTAATTGCAATCGCAAACTCTCGGTACATAATGCCCGTAATACCGGCTAAAAATGACACCGGCACAAACACCGCTGCCAGTACTAAAGAGGTTGCCACTATGGCGCCAGAAAGCTCTGTCATCGCTTGCTTAGTAGCAGCAACTACCTCCATATTTTGCTCATTGATCAGTCGCTCAACACTTTCGACTACAACAATCGCATCATCAACGACGATGCCGATTGCCAATACCATAGCCAATAAACTGACATTGTTTATGGTAAATCCAAATGCAGCCAAGGCGATAAAGGTACCCACTATCGACACTGGCACAGCTAAAGCGGGTATTAAAGTTGTTCGCCAGTTTTGCAAAAATAAATACACCACTAAAATCACTAAGATAAGCGCTTGAATAAGGGTATTGATCACCTCATTAATCGACAGCTTGATGAACTCAGAGGCATCATAAAATAACTGCCATTTCACACCCTTCGGAAAAGCTGCACTCAGGCGATCCATCTCAGCCTTAACGCGCTCTGTAACCGCTAATGCATTAGAGCCTGGTAACATATAAACCTGCAAAATAGTGGCGGGCTGTTCATTTAGTTTTGAATTTAAAGTGTACGCTGACGACGCCAACTCAACCCTTGCAACATCTCGCAAACGGATCATCGAGCCATCACTATTCACTCGCAGCATAATGTTATTAAATTCATCCACCTTATTAAGCCGACCTTGTGCTCGTACCGGAAAGTTAAGCTTAATTGCATCGCTCATTGGCTGAGCCCCGATCTCCCCAGCAGCGGCCTCTTTATTTTGTGCTTTGATTGCTGCGGTCACATCATTCACGGTTAACTCGTAGCCCGCTAAAATATCAGGCTTTAACCAGACCCGCATAGCATATGAACGCGAGCCGGTGTTTCGCACTTTGCCAACCCCCGGAACACGCTTTAAAGCCGCCTCTACATTGATGCTAGCGTAGTTACTCAAATAGATTTCGTCATAGCGTGGGTCATCAGAGGTCAGTGCCAGTTTCAACAGCTCAACGGAACTTTCATTAGAGACATTCACCCCTTCAGTTTGCACATCAACAGGTAAATTACTGCCTGCTTGGCTTGCGGTGTTTTGAACATCAACAAGGGCGAGATCTGGGTCGGTGCCAACATCAAAGGTGAGTGTGATCCCAACACTGCCAGAGTTAGTTGCCTTTGACTCCATATACAACATATTCGGTGTGCCATTTAATTCTTGCTCAAGAGGAATGGCTACCGACTCAGATGCGGTCTCTGCCGTTGCGCCGGGGAATGAAGCAGACACTTTAACCGACGGCGGAGCAATATCTGGGTATTGATCAATGGGTAGGGTAAAGAGCGAGACCAAGCCTGTGAGTAAAATAACTAACGAAATAACGATAGCAAACACTGGACGCTTGATAAAAAAATGCGAAAACATAGCTAAGCTCCCTGCTGATTTTTTTCATCATCTTGTTTGCTTGGTTTATCTGACGCCAGTGGAGTAGTGCCCGTGTTTGGCGTTAATCGGCGTTTTTCAAACTCGGCTAACGAAATCGCTTTTACTTGCTGACCATGACGAATGCGATGCAAACCTTTCACCACCACTTGCTCACCCGCACTCAAGCCACCGCTGGCAACAATTCCTTGTTCACCGTAATGCTCAACAACAATAAAGCGCCGCTCTATCTCACCTGAATCAAGTACCACCATTACATAAATACCGCCCTGCTCAACTTGTGTAGCTTCTTCAGGGACGACAATGGCATCTTTCAATTCGGATAATTTAATCCGTGCTTTTGTATATTGCCCAGGTAGTAGCTCACTATTAGGGTTAGGCAGCTTTGCTCTTACTTTAAAGGTGCCCGTTTTCGGGCTAATTTTAGGGTCGGTGAAACTCACATCACCCCAATATCGATACTCACTGCCATCAGGCAAAGAAATACGTACAAAGCCTTCTAGCGCCTTGCCTTGTTGCTCGGCTTGTAGCTGCTCCATCATGCTGGTCATACGCCGCTTAGCATTCAAATAATCAAGTGCCGACATATTAAAATTAACGAAAATAGGGTCTATTTGCTGAATGGTGGTAAGGAGTGAAATACCATTACTGCCGACCAAAGCACCGAGATCGGCTTCAGAGCTACCAACCATGCCACTAATTGGCGCCGTAATACGGGTATATTCTAAATCGAGCTTGGTTTCTTCAAGTTCTGCTTGGGTTGCTGATAATGACGCTTGCGCTTGCTCTTGAATAGAAATTGCATTGTCGTAGTCGAGCTGACTTGCTGCATCTTGCTCGTAGAGGGGTTTTAAACGAGTAACATCGCGCTTTGCTTTTGCCAGCGCTGCTTGGTCTTTTTGTAGTGCGGCTTTAACGCGATTAAGCTTAGCTCGGTAGGGTCTATCATCAATGGTGTAGAGTAAATCACCTTCGTTTACCCAACTACCTTCAACAAATTCAACACTTTGTACAAAGCCGGTGATCCGTGCGCGTACTTCAACATCAAGTGATGCGTCTGTACGCGCAACGTAATTCCCATACAGCGGCACATCAAACTGCTTAACCTCAGCGGTAACCACTTCCTCAACGATAACTTGAGGTTGCTCTTTAGAACAACCCACCAGTGCCGCTAAGCACACGCACCCTATGACGTATTTGTTTAATAGCATACAACCTTCTCATTCCTTAAGCCTGTCTCTATCTTGCTATCTGTTGCAATACTACATAGATGAGGGATTCTTTGTTATTTTTGACAATTAGAGCAGTACACAGTGCTTCTTTGCCCTAATCTAATTTCTTTTAATGGCTCTTTACACGTTACACATGGCTCACCTTTGCGACCATAAACTAGTAATTGCTGGGCAAAATAACCGGGCTTACCATCACTTTGAGCAAAATCTTTTAATGTTGTGCCGCCTTGCGTGATAGCCGCAGCAAGTGTTTCTTTAATAATAGGCACTAATTGCTGATAACGCTTTAAAGACACCTTGCCGGCTTCTCGTTTCGGGTGAATTCCGGCCTTAAATAACGACTCATTGGCATAGATATTACCTACACCAACTACCACAGCGTTATCCATAATAAACTGTTTAATTGGTACTTTTTTATTTCTAGACTGTTCGTAAACACGCTTTGCAGCAAACTCATCGGTAAGAGGCTCCGGTCCAAGCTTGGTTAGCAAGGTATGACATTCGCCTGGTGCTTGCCATAAGCAGGCACCAAAGCGACGCGCGTCGTTGAGTCTTAGCGCTTTACCAGAGGCTAAAATAAATTCGATATGGTCGTGCTTTTTTAATGGCTCATCTGCGCTCACAACTCGTAAATTGCCCGACATTCCTAAGTGCAAAATAACACTACCCAGCTCACAACCGAGTAATAAATATTTTGCTCTACGCTCCACTGAAGTAACTTTAAGTCCTTGTAATTGATATACATCATCAGGCACAGGCCAACGCATACTAGCGTTATGAATATTTACTTTGGTCACTGTTTGGTTAAGCACATGCGGCGTTATTCCCAAACGGCTAACTTCAACTTCTGGTAATTCAGGCATCTGTGACTCTCTTAAAACGGGTATAACGGAAATAACTTAGCAGCATCAGCTTGTTCAAGCTCAAATACTCGTTGTAACCGCTTATCTAATAAATAGTATTGCTGATCTATGTTGTACAACTGATACACCGCTGGCAACTGCTCCCCGGCTAGCCACACGGAGGCAACATAATCAGCCGATGTCTGTGAAATTTTACTAACAGGGAGACTGGCAATAGTCAGTTTTTGATGTTGCCAAAGTTCAACGAGTTGTTCGAGCTGCTGCTCATCGCCTTGCCATGTGGTTTCTTGCAGTGATTGGCTACGCCAAGAGGTGCCTATACGCTCGATTTTTAATTCTGGAAATGCCATTGCTAAAATGAAGCTTTGCTCTGGGAGTAATGCTTGTACTCCTTCTTCAACGGGCTGTGTATTGAGCTTTTTATGTAGGCCATTGAAGAAAAAAATCATCAATAGCATCGAAATAATCACCACATTATTCCATGCTTTTCGGCTCAAGCGCATCAGTATCTTCCTCAGTTTTCAATATCTTAAAGTGTAACCAAAAAGGACATTAATTGGCAGTTGTAATTGATCAACAAAATTTCATGTCTGTTATGTATCAATCTGTCGATACTTTGCTAAAATATCCGCCAAATTTAAAGGAGTTCCGTCAATGTCAATGTATGTAGTGGGTCATAAGATCCCTGATTCAGATTCAATTTGCGGTGCAATTGCGCTTGCATACTTAAAAAACCAGATCAATGAACCTGCGATCCCGACGCGTTTAGGTGAAGTATCACCTGAAACACAATTTATCCTAGATAAATTCGGTTTCGAAGCACCTGAGCTAAAACTTAGCTACGCAGGCGAAGACGTTTATATCGTTGACCACACAGAAAAAACACAAGCACCTGATGACATCGATGAAGCACGTGTTGTAGGTGTTGTTGATCACCACAAATTAGGCGATTTAACATCATCAACACCACTTGAGTGTTGGATCCGCCCAGTGGGTTGTTCAAACACTATCATCAAAATGATGTATGACTTCTACAACGTAGAGATTCCAAAAGATATCGCAGGCATCATGTTATGCGCTATCTTAAGCGACACTGTAATCTTTAAATCACCAACGTGTACAACAGCTGATATCAAATGTGTTGAAGCACTTGCTGAAATCGCTGGCATAGAAGATTTCAAAGAACTTGGCATGGAAATGTTCAAGGTTAAATCAGCAGTTGATGGCACCCCTGCACGTGATTTAGTAATGCGTGATTTCAAAGACTTCAACATGAACGGTAAGCTAGTAGGTATTGGCCAGCTAGAAGTTATCGACCTTGCTGTATTTGATGAGATCAAAGCAGACCTTGAAGCTGACATCGCAAAGCTTAAAGAAGAAGGCGGTCGCCACTCAGTATTACTCCTGTTAACCGATATCATGAAAGAAGGCTCTGAAATGCTAATTGCGTCTGATGACGTATCAGTAATCGAAGCTGCCTATGATGTTAAATCAGAAGACGGTCGCGTATGGTTAGATGGCGTATTAAGCCGTAAGAAGCAAGTAGTACCACCACTACAAGACGCTTTTGCAAAAATCTAATCAGAACTGTTAGATACAAAAAAGCCGATGTTACATCGGCTTTTTTTGTGTCTGAAATTTTCGCGGTAGTTAGATTTGCGTTGCATTACGCTGACGTAACACTTCAAATAAACAAATACCGGTCGCAACTGACACATTTAAACTAGATACCGAACCAGCCATTGGGATTTTAACTAATAAATCACAATGCTCACGAGTAAGGCGGCGCATACCATCCCCTTCAGCACCCATAACAACAGCCATTGGCCCTGTTAGGTTTGCATCAAATAACTCAGTATCTGTTTCACCGGCAGTGCCGACAACCCAAACGCCAGCATCTTTAATTTCACGCAACGTACGCGCAAGATTGGTTACTTGAACTAATGGCACTGTTTCTGCTGCACCGCATGCTACTTTGCGCGCTGTGCCGTTCAGTTTTGCAGACTTATCTTTAGGAACGATAATCGCGTGCACGCCCGCAGCATCTGCACTACGTAAACAGGCACCTAAGTTATGTGGATCAGTAATACCATCAAGTACCAGTAAGAAAGGCGTTTCTTCACGGGCAATGATCTCATCTAGATCTTTTTCGTTATACATGCGCGCCGCTTTTACATTAGCGATAATCCCTTGGTGCTGCTCACCATTTGCTTTATTATCAAGCGCTTTACGCTGCATAAATTGTACAGAAATACCGAATTTACGTGCTTGGTCAATAACCGGGTTTAAACGTTTATCTTCACGCCCTTTTAAAGCGTATATTTCTAAAAAGCGCTCAGGCTCTTTTGCTAATATTGCTTCAACTGAGTGAAAACCAAAAATTAATTCATTACTCACGTATTATTTGCTCCTCGGCCATTACGTTTACGGGCATTCTTACCCGGTCTTTTTGCCTTTTTGGTGGCTTTTTTCTTACTCTTCTTTTTGCCAGCTTTTACAGCATCAGCTTGTTTACTATTAGGCTTTTTACGCCCTTTAGAAGATGAAGACTTGCCACGTTTTTCATTCTCTTTGTCGCCTGATTTTGCCTCAAAGCTGCCTGACTGCGCTTTTTTACCAGGAATTTTACCTGCTTTAAGCTGGGCACGAACACTTGGTTTTGCAGGGGCACTACGGCCACGACGACGCGCATAACGGTCTTGTTGCGCTTCACCTGCTAACACTAAGTTTATGCGTCGCTCGTCAAGACTGACAGATGACACCTGAACCGTTAGTTTATCGCCTAAACGATAAACGGTGTGAGTTTGTTCACCAATTAAGCAATGCTTAGCACCATCGTAATGGAAGTACTCATTGCCCAGCTTAGTTACATGGATCATGCCGTCGATTTGTAAATCGTCTAAGCGTACAAATAAACCAAAGTTAGTTACCGATGAGATCACCCCACCAAATTCGTCACCAACATGGTCTTGCATAAATTCACATTTCAGCCAATCTGCTACTTCGCGAGTCGCATCATCAGCACGGCGTTCAGTGGTTGAACACTGCTCACCTAAAATATCAACTTCGTCATCAGTGTAGGCATACTCACCCGATGTTTGCTGACCTTGCGCTTTAAGTACCGCTTTAATTGCACGGTGCACCACTAAATCAGGGTAACGACGAATTGGCGATGTAAAGTGGGCATAGGCTGGTAAAGCTAAACCAAAGTGGCCAATGTTATCTGGCTGATAAACCGCTTGCTTCATTGAACGGAGCAACATGGTTTGAATAAGCTCAGCTTCTGGGCGGTCGCCTAATTTAGCTAACACTTGCGTTATTTCTTTTGGTGTTGGCTCATCAGAAATCGCAGTTTCGATACCAAGCTCTGATAAAAAGTTTCTGAAGAAACCCAGCTTTTCAGCATCAGGCTCATCATGCACACGATAAAGCGCACTCGCCTCGTGCTTTTCTAATAATCGGGCTGCCGATACGTTCGCTAAAATCATGCACTCTTCGATAAGTTTGTGTGCATCATTACGAACCACTGGCACGATTGATTCGATCTTACGATGTGCATTAAACACAAAGCGCGTTTCTAAGGTTTCAAACTCAATCGCACCACGGTCTTGGCGAGCAGCTTTAAGTGCCATGTACATTTGCTGTAAGTCAGTTAAATGTGGCACCATTTTAGCGTACTCTTCACGTAGCTTTTCATCGCCTTGTAAAATCGCATTCACTTTGGTGTAAGTAAAACGAGCGTGTGAATTCATCACCGCTTCGTAAAATTTATACCCAGACAACTTACCCGCTTCTGACACCGTCATCTCAGCAACCATACATAAACGGTCAACTTCTGGGTTCAATGAGCACAAGCCATTCGATAGCACTTTTGGCAGCATCGGAATAACTTGCTCAGGGAAGTATACTGAGTTACCACGTTCAATCGCTTCTTTATTCAGAGGCGTGTTCATTCCTACGTAGTGCGACACATCGGCAATGGCCACCCATAAACGCCAACCACCTGATGGTTTGCGCTCACAATAAACTGCATCGTCAAAGTCACGGGCATCTTCACCGTCGATTGTAACTAGCGGTAAGTCACGTAAATCAACGCGACCTTGCTTTGCTTGTTCATCAACAAACTCACCTAAATGAGCAACTTGCTTTTCAACCGCTTCTGGCCAAACGTGAGGAATATCGTGATTGCGTAGTGCAACTTCAATTTCCATACCCGGTGCTAAGTGCTCACCCAGTACCTCAGTGACTTTGCCTACCGCATTCATATGTCGGCTTGGGTTTTGGGTAATTTGCACCTGCACCATTTGGTTGTGGCGCGCACCATTTTCACTACCCGGTAGTATCATAATATCTTGCGTTATGCGTGGGTCTTCAGCCACAACAACTGCAATACCATGCTCAACAAAATAGCGGCCAACAATCGGTGCACGTTCATTGGTTAATACCTTAATGATGCGTGCATCGCATTTGCCACTTGAGCCTTTGCGATTGCCTTTAGCAAGCACAATGTCACCGTGCAACACCATATTCATTTGGTGCTTTGCGATAAACCAATCTTTACTCTCACCTTCAACTTCTAAAAAGCCGAATCCGTCACGATGACCAATGACCTTGCCTTTAACTAGGCCAGATTCATCAATCAATGCGTAGCATTTAAACTTATTGAAATACAGTTGACCATCGCGTTCCATAGCACGTAAACGACGTTTGAACGCAATTTGACGCTCTGTATCATTCACATGTAATTCGTCACAAAGTTGTGTGAAGTTTGCTGGTTTGGCGCGAGATTCTAAGTGAGTAAGTATAAACTCACGGCTAGGGACGGGGTTTTCGTACTTTTCTTGTTCTCGACTGAGATTGGGATCCTGTTTTGACATTCACTATCTTGTTAGTTGGTTATGTTGTTATTTTAACCCATAACCTAACAATGAGACAGGCAAAAGCTATGAAACTTTTAAGAAATTGATTAAACCAGTTTTCGCACTCAAATTGTTCAATAATTTAATAGCAAAATTAAGGACCTTATAACCACCCTTTTTGTCTTGCTATGCGAGCAGCATCTACTCGGTTTACCGCATTTAGTTTACTCATTGCTTCTGAAAGATAATTTCTAACCGTCCCTTCTGATAAAAACAATGTTTTTGCAATATCTTGAGTTTTTAAGCCATCACCGGCTAATTTTAATGCTTTGCGTTCTTTATTAGTCAATGGATCAGTGTCAGATAATGCAAGTAAAGCAAGTTCGGGATCAATGACTCTTCGGCCTTGATTGACTGATTTTATTGCATTAATTAAATGCTCTGATGGCGCTTCCTTTAAAATAAATGCGCGAACATCTGCTTTCATAGCACGTTTTATATAACCTGCCTTTGAAAATGTAGTTATTATCATGGTTTTAATATCAGAATGGCGCTTACTCAGTATTTCTACCAATTCGATGCCTGACATATTGGGCATTTCAATATCTGATAACACCATATCAATCTTATTTTGTTCAATAAATTTAAGTGCAGCTTTGCCATCCTCTGCTTGCCCAACGACATTAATAAATGGATCAAGTCCAACAAGCGCACTAATTGCTTCCCTAACCATTTGCTGATCTTCAACAATGAGTAAATTAATCATGATAAATTCGCTTGAAAATTCATAGTCAGGTTAAACCCTTTTTTATTTTCCACAATAAGCTCTCCGCCAAGTGCTTCAGTACGCTGCTTAATGCCATTAATGCCATTGCCACTTTTAAATGTGGTTACTATACCGTTATCCTTAATTGATATTAGTTCCTTACTAATATCAATTAAAACTTCATTCCCTTTACTATGCCTTAAAATATTAGTGCAAGCCTCAGTAACAATAAGCGATACGGTTTTTTGTGTTGCTGTCGATAAGTTTGTTAATTCATTGTTTACTTTTACATTAAAGCCATTTTGTGTTAGCTCTTCTTGCAAAAACTCTAACTGTTTAGTGAGGTTAAACTGTTTCATATTTGTTACTGCTTTACGAATATCACTGAGTAAATCTCGGCTAATGGCCGCCACTTGCTTTATTTCACTCTGTGCTTGCTCAACGTTATCATTAACAATTAACTTTTCGGCTAGTTCTGCTTTTAGAGCAATCGACGATAGACTGTGACCAGCTAAATCATGAAGGTCTCGTGCAATGCGTTCACGTTCAGCAATCATTGCCAACTGTTCTATTTGATGTTGACTTTTTTGTTCACTTAACTGGTGTATTCGTTCACGCCTCTCAGCACGTCCCATAAAATAAAGTGCAATGCTGATGATGAGTGCTGGCGCAATAAAATATGGATTATTCAAATCAAATAAATACACCGCGAAAAAAATACTTAAAGCAACAGCAACTAGCCCTAAAACGCCTTTTTTTTGTCTAAAGTTGAACCCCAAAAAATAGCAAGCAAAGCCAAATAAAGTTTGTGTTCCAAGAGTTAAATATGTACCAAAAGTTGCGATAATAACAATGATAGACACTGGAATGAGCGCATCTTCACCTTTTGCGTTAGCAGCTTTAACATAGTAAAAAATAAAAGTTATATATATCATAACTATAATAAAAATATCTAAAGCTGCGAATTGCTCAAAACTTAGAATCAACGGTAAAAAATAAAAACTTGAAAAAACAAGTGGCCCCCAGACCCAGTAAGGCTTTTTTTCAATTGCTAAGCTTTGTCTAAAACTATCACTTTTCATTTATGCTCAATCCCATTTTTGGCTTTTTTAAATCTTATCTAAACGTGGGCAGCATATGGCTGCCCACGATTAGTTACTGCTTATTTTTATTTATCAAAATTTTAGGCCATGTATAGTTTGGTGCAAGGTCAAGTGATGTTTGCCAATCTTGCACTGCTTTTTGCACATCATTTAGTGCTAAATATGTTAACCCACGCCAGACATATGCTTCCGCCTGCCCCCATTTATAACCATCATTATTATCATTTTGATAGTGAATTAGAGACTCATTCAATGAACTAAGCGCTTGCTGTTTACTGCCACCAAACATGCTAGGTGTGTTTAAAGCAATTATACCTTTAACTAGGTGAGCACGAGGATTACTTTTGTCAATTTGCACCGCATTATTTAACGCATTGTTCGATTTTATGCCGTAGTAAAAACCTGTAATAGGTTTAATCGAAATACGATAACCATACACTTGAGCAAGCAATGCGTTTGCCTCACTTTTATCTGCGTCAAGTTTATCGTCTAAAAGCGCTGTTTGTGCAATATCAAGTAAGGCAAGCGCTTTTTCAGTTTCACCCATGATATTATGTGCAATAGCAAGGCGATAATTCACAAGCGCTGCATCATACCCTGCTGCATTTTTTGCTATTTTGGTAAGTTCTGACAAGTTATGCTGTTGAGATGCAAGTTCAATACTATCTATAGTACTTTGTTCAGCAAATACGTAATTTGTGTTAAATGTAATTGCCGCAGCGAATAACGCGTAAATATTTTTAGTAATTAGATTCATAGCTATACCCTTTATATTAATGAATGACAAACCGACATGTATCGGTACAGGTATAGTGTTACTTAAAAAAGAATGAGTGTTTAACGACATTTGTAAGCAATACATCATGACAATTGTCATAAAAAAGCTATGAAACTTTTAAGAAATTGATTAATTCTGCCAAAAATGAAGCTTTGATATTCTTTGCAACAAACACTCTGTGTTAATATTTTCGGAAAATAACAACAAGCTAACATAATTATATGGATATTAACTTAACCCACTACCTCGCAACGATGGCCTACAACAGCGCCTATATTGGTCTGTTCATTGCGATCATAGCGGTTGCAAAACTGTCGTATAACTTAGCAACCCCTTATAACACCACCAGCCAATTAACCGATAATGCCAACAGTGCCTTGGGTTTATCTATTGGCGGCTACTTAGGGGCAATTACCATTATTTATGGCTTTGTTTTAGCTGGACCTAGCCAAGGTTTACTAAGAGATTTGATGAATGTATCACTGTACAGTGTATTAGGTATGGTGCTGCTAACCTGCTCACGTATTTTAAATGACAAATTACTGCTGCGCTTGTTCTGCAACCAAGAGCAATTAATTAACCAACAAAACGAGGCCGTAGGCCTAGTACAAGCGGCAAACTATATGGCTGCTGCACTGATCATTGGTGGCGCATTAACCGGCGAAGGCACATGGTTATCAGCCATTGTGTTTTATTTTTTAGGGCAACTAATGCTGATCATTTTTGCCAAAGGCTATGATCACCTCACTGCTTTTAATCTTCACGAACAGCTCGAAAAAGGCAACAAAGCCGTTGCACTTAGCTTTTCTGGCACTATGTTGGCGTTAGCTATTATCTTGTGTCATGCGCTCATTGGTGGCTTTCATACTTGGCAACAAAGCTTAAGTTTATTCTTTATTGACGCATTATTTGGCTTTTTAATTTTACCAATTGTGCGTTACCTCGTTGATAAAATTATCTTTAGCAAAATTTCACTCGACCAAGCAATGCACGACAAAAACACCGCCGTTGCGGTTATTGAAAGCAGCATTGCAATCTGTGTTGCTGTTATCATCACTATCGCTATTTAAGCTTATTTATGGAGTAATGGATGAACATCTATAAGCTTTTTATTATTGCCGCTATCACATTTGTTGTTTGCTTGGTGATACGTGCAGATCTACAAGCGCCACTTATTAGTGGCCAATATGGCAACTTTAAAGACTACGACGGACAAGACAAAGCTTACCTATTTACAGTGCCAGAAGATGGCCAAATGATGCGCTTAGAAATTAAAGGCAGACTGCCTTTAAACTCTTGGAAAGCTATTGATATCGAAATTTTTGACCCTGATGGTAACTACTTATTTAGTTACTCTGATGAACTTTGGGCCGAAACCGGACACGATTCAGATGGCAAATGGACTGAGTACCGTGATTATACTCATCACGATGTCCACTTCCCAAAGAAGGGGCAATATAGCGCCTACGTCAGTAGTACGTTTGGCCCAAATAAGCGTGCCGAACATTTTAGTTATACGTTTCGTATTATCCCAATCAAAGGTAACAGTAATTTTATGCTACCGCTGTTATGGATTTCTGGTTTCATCGGCGGTGTAGCCCTATTTGTAATGCTGCATCGTTTAGAAGCTGAGCGTGAAGGCTCTGATATTACTTATAAACCAATCAATAAGTTAAACCCTGAGGCTATAAAAGCAATGGACTCGCGTATCTCAGTTTGGCCTATTGTGTTACTGTTTTTAGCACCCGTGCTCTTCTTTTCCTTCTTGGCATATAGCAAAGGTGACAAAGAGCAAGATTGGCAAGTTTACTCCTATCACCACCTCACAATAAGCGTTGATAAACAATTACGTGAGCAAAGTATTGGTAGTGCAGGTTTCCGTTCACGAGGCGGCCCAGGTGGTAAATAAATCAATTCGCGAAAGCCACATTTTACTGTTTAGTATTTTTGTTGCTGGCCTTTGCTCAATTATCTATGAGCTACTGATCGCAACCACTGGTGCCTACTTTTTGGGTGATAGCATCACTCAGTTTTCCCTGACGATTGGCGTCTATATGGCAGCAATGGGGGTTGGCTCTTATTTTTCCCGCTTTGTGCCTGATAAGCCATTGCTGGTGTATTTTATTGGTTTTGAGCTTGCGCTTGCACTACTTGGCGGTTTGAGTGTGCCATTGCTGTATTTCTGCTATGCGTTTGGTTTACCACTGCAAGCAATTAGTATTTTACTCACTACGCTAATAGGGATTTTGATTGGCTTAGAAATTCCGCTGTTAAGTCGCCTAATGGAGAAACATTATGCGCTAAAAGCAAACCTCGCCAATGTATTATCTATTGACTACTTTGGCGCCCTGCTCGCGACTTTACTGTTTCCTTTTCTATTTTTACCTTGGCTTGGGGTTTTTAAAACAGCCTTAAGCTTTGGCTTAATGAATCTAAGTATTGCGCTGTTATTGCTGTGGTACTTTATCGACCATATCAGCCCAAATCGTCGAAAAGTGCTTAGACTCACATTAGTTTTAGTCTGCTCAGTATTAGTGCTTTGCTTATTTGCTAGTAAACAGCTCACCCATCTTTGGCAAAGCCAAATCTACGATGATCGTGTAGTACACTCAGAACAAACGCCCTATCAGCAAATCGTACTGACTCGTCATAAAGATGATATTCGGCTTTATTTAAATGGTGGCTTACAGTTTTCATCGGTTGATGAGTATCGCTATCACGAAGCGCTTATTCATCCCGCTATGGTGCGCCATGGTAATGCCAAACGTATTCTAATTTTAGGCGGTGGCGATGGCTTAGCAACCAGAGAGCTTTTGAAATACCCGCAAATAGAATCTATTACCCTAGTCGATTTAGACCCAGCAGTCGCTAGGCTTGCGCAAACTAATCACAACCTGACAACTCTTAACAAGCACTCACTCAGTGACCCTAAAGTGACAGTTATTCATCAAGATGCTTATGTGTTTGTTGAGCAAAACGAACAGCTTTTCGATATTATTTTTATTGATTTACCGGATCCAAAAGCAATCAATTTAGCACGGCTTTACAGTCAGCAGTTTTATCAACTAGTAAAAACACGATTACCAAATAACGGTATAGTAGTGACCCAGGCCACCAGCCCATTTTTTGCGAAGCAAGCATTTTGGTCTATCAATAACACACTCAGTGCAGCAGGCTTTGCGCATACCTTGCCATATCATTTAAATGTGCCCTCTTTTGGCGAATGGGGCTTTATTATGGCTTGCAACTTGATGTGCAGTAACCAACAAGTATTGCCAGTTAAAACCCGCTTTTACCGCCCAGAAAATGACGCACAATTGTTTATTTTTACGCCGGATATTAGCGCTAACAATGAAAAAGTATCGACACTTGATGAGCCTAATGTGCTGCACTATTACTTGCAGGGATGGAAATATTGGAACTAAACGAATGGATTAGCCCATTTGGGGAGTTTACAAAGTAAAGGATTACCGTTACAAAGAGAGTTAATAACAACAATAACAAGGTTTGTAATGCAGGCGCACAAACAGAGCCTAATATACTTACACATTGCAGTGCTACTATTTGGTGGTACTGCATTATTCGCCAAGCTAGTCAGCTTAAGTGCATTAGATATTACCGTTTACCGAACAGCAATTGCAGGCTGTGCGCTACTGCTGTTACTCACAATCCAGAAGAAAGCAATTAAGCTTCACTCACGTCGTGATTATCTCATCGCCTTGTTGCTTGGTATCACAGTTGGAATACATTGGCTTACCTACTTCGCAGGTATGCAATTGGCAGGTATTGCAGTCGGTATGATTGCCTTTTTTACTTACCCTGTTATTACGGTGTTTTTAGAACCTTTTTTTCATGGCAGCAAACCACAGCTCAAAGATATTTTTAGTGCCTTGGTGGTGATGCTTGGGATTTATTTACTTATTCCTGATGCCAGCTTAGGCAATGATGTCACACTCGGAATTGCTATTGGTATTTTGTCAGCGTTCTTTTTTGCTTTTCGAAATATCGTTCACAAGCGTTACTTTAGCCAATATGGCGGCCCACAAACCATGCTTTATCAAACTTGGATCGCCTGCATTATGCTATGCGCCTTTGTCGAAGTACCGCCATTACAAGTTGATACAATAAATTGGCTGCTATTAATTACCGTAGGAGTTATTTTTACAGCAGCACCGCATTCACTGTTTGCAGCAAGCCTAAAAAACTTATCAGCTTCAACCGCTGGTTTGATATCGTGTTTGCAGCCTTTATACGGTACGTTTTTCGCTTTTTTAATTTTGCATGAGCAACCTTCAATTAGCACTCTTATTGGTGGCGCACTGGTGATTAGTGCCGCTTTTTATGAAACATGGTCAGTGACTCGTAGGTATAAGCAATGATGAAAGTATTCGCTCACAGAGGTGCCAGTGGTACCTACCCAGAAAATACTCAAAGCGCCATTATCGCAGCTGTTGATTTAGCAGTAGATGGCATCGAAATTGATGTGCAAAGCTGCCTTGATGATTACATGATTATTCACGACACTTGGCTTGATCGTACAACCTCTGGTCGCGGTAAAGTAAACGCCTGCTCAAAAGAGCAAATTCAACAATACGATGCAGGCAATGGCGAGTGCGTGCCCACTTTACAACAGGCAATCGATTGGGTTGCTGATAAAACTTTACTTAATTTAGAGCTTAAACATACTTTTTCGTTAGATAAATTTGTAGAGCTTATAGAATCAAACGTTAGCGCAGGGAAAATTTCTCGGGATAACCTGCTAGTCTCTTCATTCGATCACCATCAACTGATGTGGCTAAAGCAAAAATTGCCGTGGGTAAAGATTGGTGCACTTACCGCTTCTATCCCAATTAATTACAGCGAGTTTGCGCAAAAACTCCATGCCTATAGCATTCATGTAGATAAAAACTTTATAAACCATGAGTTTGTTGCTGACGCAAAACAACGCGGCCTTCAAGTTTATGCTTACACGGTCGATAAAGTGGAAGATATCGAATTAATGCTAGAGTATGGCGTAGATGGTATTTTTACTAATTTTCCGTGTCATACACAAATGACACTGCAGTCACTGTAACTCAACAAAACTAAGCTATACTGTTGAATTATGTGACATTGAATAATAAAAAATTACGCCAAAATGAATCAACACAACACCTTAATGAGTAGCTATATGCGCATTTACAATTTTATCGAACAAACTTTCTTTTACACTCTTACACGTAAAATTGTCGGTAATTTAGGTTTTGTGTTTGCGTTTCAAGCCATTACTTTGATCTGGCTTTATAGCAGCCTTTCAGAACAACAAGCTGGCATGGGACTATTTTGGTTAATGACCTTTGTTATCATCGCGAGCTTTATTTTTACTATTTTCTACATGCGCTTTTTAATTGTGCGCCCAGTGCAAGCAATGCGCGATACACTTGAGCAAATCAACCGCCATGATGCCGATTTATCTGCCAAGTTACCGCATTTTACCTACGATGAATTTCGTGATTTAAGTGAGCAGTACAATACCTTTACAGTTCATTTAGCAAACCTATTAGCAACTACTTATCAAAGTGCACAAGCCAGTGCAGATAGTAGTTCAAAGATGACTCATTCGATGCAGCAAACCGCAGAAATGAGCCACCAGCAAATAAAATTCAGTCAAACCATTACTGATTCAAGCAACCAAATTACTTCAAGCCTAGAGAATATCTCAGCAAATACTGACAGCGTGCACCATGTTAATAGTGAACACTTAAACTTTGTTAAGCACTCAGCCACTGAGTTATCGGCATTAGTTAAAAAGGTCGCCATGATTAGCCAAATTTTGGGTAACTTCTCAGCAACAGTGTCTGGCCTTAAAGAAAACAGCGAGAACATTCGTGCCATTTTAAAAATGGTTGAAGAGTTTTCTGATCAAACCAATTTACTTGCTCTAAATGCTGCAATCGAAGCGGCACGTGCCGGTGAAGCAGGCCGAGGTTTTGCGGTGGTTGCCGATGAAGTTAGATCGCTATCGGTTAAAGTTAACGATGCAACTCGCCAGATCAGTGACTTTATTAATCAAATGAATAGCCTTGTTAGCGAAACCAATAAAGAGTCTGAGCAGTTAATTAGCCACTCGAGTGAAGCGGAAACTGCCATTAGCAACACCTCAACAGGCTTTAGCAATATGCTTGGCGAATTTGAGCAAAACCAACAACAACTACAACAGATTGTCAGCGCGGTGCATTTACTAGAGCAAACCCAAACTCAGACCCATCAAACGGTTGAGCAAATAGTTGCTTTGGGTGAGCAAGCTAAGCAGCAAATTGATGAATCACTCGCTGATTGCCAACAATCACACAAACTGAGCCAACAAACCCAAGAGCAGTTAAAACGCTTTGTGTGATCGGCTTTTAACTGCTGCTCTGAGTCAAACTATGTTAAAGTAGCCGCTTCTTGGCTACTTTTTTATTGACCGTGACAACACCCGCTATTGATTATGAACAACTCGCACTGCAAATAAAGCAATGGGGTAAAGACCTTGGCTTTGCAGAAGTCGGGATCACTGATATTGACCTTACGAAGCATGAAGCGCAGCTACAGCGCTGGTTAGATTTAGGCTATCACGGTGAGATGGAATACATGGCAGCCCATGGTATGAAGCGAGCGCGCCCAGCAGAGCTGGTACCTGGCACGCAGCGAGTCATCTCAGTAAAAATGAACTACCTGCCGCCTGATGCAAGCTTTGCTAAGAACCTCAAACAGACTGATAAAGCGTATATCAGTCGCTACGCATTGGGTCGTGATTATCACAAGTTAATTCGCAACCGCCTGAAAAAGTTAGGCCAAAAAATAGAGCAGCAAGTTGGCCAGCTCGGTTTTCGTCCCTTTGTTGACTCAGCCCCAGTGCTTGAAAGGCAACTAGCCGAAAAGGCAGGCTTGGGCTGGCGTGGAAAACATAGTTTATTAATCAATAAAGAAGCGGGCTCTTGGTTTTTCTTAGGTGAGCTGTTTGTTGATATACCGCTACCTATTGATGAAGAAAATAGCTTTGAAGGCTGTGGGAAATGCGTTGCCTGTATGACGCTGTGCCCAACCGGTGCGATTGTCGAGCCTTATGTAGTCGATGCCCGCAAATGTATCTCTTACCTTACTATTGAACTGCAAGGCGCAATTCCTGAAGAGTATCGCCCACTGTTAGGGAATCGCATTTATGGCTGTGATGACTGTCAGTTAGTATGCCCATGGAATCGCTACGGTCAGCTTACCGATGAAGCTGACTTTCACCCAAGAAAGCAGCTTAAAGATCAAGACTTACTAACTTTATTTGCATGGGATGAAGCAACCTTTCTTAAAAATACCGAAGGTAGCCCTATACGCCGCATTGGTCATCAGCGTTGGTTAAGAAACCTTGCTGTCGGCTTAGGTAACGCGGATTACAGCGAGCAAATAATTGAGGCATTAAAGCAACGCTTAACAACCGCTACATCTTTAGTCGCTGAGCATATCGAGTGGGCACTGGATAAACAAGAAAATAAGCGCCAGTTAAAGCTTCGTAAAACTGCGCGCTTAATTCGCATTGTTGAAAAAGGCCTACCCAGAGATGCTTGATGACTAGTTCAAGCTTTGCCCTATCGCGTTAATAATAGCGATAAGTCATTTTCAATCTCTTTAAAGGCCGCTTTAACCCCTTTTACAGACTCCTCTCGAGCCACTGAGTTCTGAATGGTTTCGTCGACCTTTTGATATATAAACACCTCTTGGTCTTCATCTAAGCCCATAGTTGGTATGCGTCTTTCTAAATCTTCTTGAAGCTGCTTAAAAATCGCTTCGTTATTGATACGGTTTTCATTTAAAAGCTCAATCAAGCCTGTAAATTTGCTGTGCACCTTACTTACAGCATCATTTAACTGTTGCTGCTGCTGAAGTAGCTCTTTTTTAGTGAGAATTGCTTTAAGCTGCTGCTCTGTAACACTGACTAAAAAACAGATATGGTCTCGAATTCGACCATGCTTATCGGGGTCTTGCCCAGGCATATTTAAGATAAGCAAACTAATCATTTCATAGTTTA
This sequence comes from Pseudoalteromonas sp. P1-26, assembly GCF_001401795.1. Lineage (NCBI taxonomy): Bacteria > Pseudomonadati > Pseudomonadota > Gammaproteobacteria > Alteromonadales > Pseudoalteromonadaceae > Pseudoalteromonas > Pseudoalteromonas sp. P1-26. The sequence continues at coordinate 78,497 of NZ_LKDX01000003.1, forward strand.
CTAAAATCCGATTTGAGAACTCATGCAATCGACCTTTGCTTTTCAGCATTTCAAACAGCTCGATCACAATCGGCGAGCACACACCCGACACAGAGAAATGTAATACTTCGTTATCTAACCTAAACTCCACATTACTTTGTAAATCAAACGCACCTAAACAGTTTAAAAAGGCTTTGCCGAGCTCTTGTTCATTATCAATCGAACCAATATGCTCGATGTAATTAACAATTTGTCCCATTTCACTGCTGTTTGCCATGGCATTAAATGCCGTTGACGTAGCATCTTCAACTTGTTGTTCTAGCGATTCTTTTTCAATTAGTACTTGATTTAAATGTTGTAACTTAAGTTTTAATTCACCATGACTAAATGGTTTAACAATGTAGTCTTCTGCACCAACAGAATAGCCTTCCATGCGCTCCTCAACCGTGCCCCTGGCTGAGACAAACATCACAATAATTTTTTGTGTATTGGGGTTTTCTTTCAGCTTACGACAGACATCGTAACCACTCATTTGTGGCATGCTCACATCGAGTAAAATCACTTGAGGGTCGAACTCTTCAACGACTTCTAAGCATTCTGGGCCGCTATTAACCATTTTCAGCTCAAAATCGAGATCTTCAAGGATCTCTTCAATAATTTCTAAATTAAATGGTTCATCATCAACCGCTAAAATACGTTTCAAGGCCATAATTATCTCTTCCCTTTTATTAATTCATCGATATAGACTGTTGTTCATTTGCCAAGTGTTGCGGCAAGTCTATTTCTAAGGGCAGCCGTACCAAAATAGTGGCGCCCCCGTACTCATTGTTACTTGCCGAAATAGTGCCTTGATGTAAGGCTACAAATTCCCGGCAAATAGCTAATCCAAGCCCAGTGCCTCCCGCACCACTGTTGGTTTTACTGCTTTGCTCAAACTTAGCAAAAATCTTTTCAAGTTCCTGTTCAGGGATCCCTATTCCGCGGTCAATAACAGCAATTTCGGCCATCTGCTCATTCACCGCTAAACAAATATCAATTTCGCTATTTGGCTCACTAAACTTCAGTGCATTACCTATCAAGTTACGCATAATTTGATTAATTTGTTCTTCGTCGCACTCAAGCACAATGCCCTGTTCAAAACCTATAGGCCGAATAGCAATACTTCTTTCAAGGGCTGTGCCCGACACATCATCAATGCTGGTTTTTATAATATTGCTTAAGTTATGCTTTTGCGGATTGAACGGGAATTTCCCGACATCGAGCTTTGAGAGATCGAGTAAGTTATTCAGCAGCGATAATAATCGCTCACCACTTTGCTCAATTCTAGATAGATACTTGTTTAACTTGTCTTTACTTAAATCGTCATTAGCAACCTTATCAAGCCCAAAGCGAGCAAAGCTTAAAATAGAATGCATAGGTGTTCTAAGTTCATGAGACATGTTCGCTAAAAACTCAGATTTACTGTGATTTGCCGCTTCTGCCACATTTTTAGCATGCTCTAACTGAGCTGTGCGGGCTTTGACCTCTTCTTCAAGCAAATCTTTAGCTTCAACGAGTAAATCTTCTTTCTCTTTAAGATGCGTAACATTTTTAAAGATCACCGCTAGCGCAATTTCGCCGTGGTGGTCGATTTCGTTAAACGAGCCAACTAAAGGCACCTCACTGCCGTTTTTCTTGAGTAGTCGTAAGTCACAACTAAATTGTCGGTTTTTACTTAAAGTCGCAATCTTATCTTTGATGCGCTCAGTTGAAGCAACATCAAAAAATTCAAAAACAGAGCAATTCTCAAATTCTTTCAGCGGTTTTTCAAAAAGCTGCTCGCAGGCGTCGTTAGTTTCTATAACCTTACCACCACGCTCAAATAGAATAATGGCATCAGGTGTATGCTTAAAAATTACGCGTAGTAAGCTGTCTTTTTCTATGAGTGCATCGACTGTATTTTGCAAACGCTCGACTAATTCAGTGTTATGACGCCTTAATAGTTCTGTTTGCCACAGTTTATGTACTGATTGCAGCAGGCTATTATCATCAACCGGCTTGATGAGCACATCTTCTACCCCTTGACGAATAGCTGCCACCATCGAGACTTGATCAGGTTTAGAAGTATAAAGTAAACAGCGGCTATTAGGCTGACATGTTTTGAGCTTATTAAAGAGCTCAAGTCCAGTGCCATCAGTAAAAGTAAAATCACTTATGAGTAAATCAATGTTCTGCTCTTTAATAACATCCATAGCAGATGCAGTATTATCAGCTGTGAAGGTTTTAATATGTGCCCCTTTTAGGTTTAAGGCTATTTGCGCCAAACGTTCTGCGCAGTGATCAACGAGTAACACAGTAGGAAGTTGAAGAATATTATCGCTGTCGAGCTCAAGTACCCCTTCTAATAAAGAGCTAATTTCTTTATTAGCAAAGAAGGGGTAAATCACCACAGCATTAGGTAATAGGCGATTTACTTCACTAAAATGCTCTAGTAAATCACTACGCTGCGCTTTAGGCGCTAGCAGCAAGAAGTGTTCTTGTGCGAACACTCCCATTAGCGTTTTAATAACAGTGGTTGGTACACCATGAGAAGCTGCAACAAGATCAAAATCTTGCTCTAAAACAGCATCATCAACCATTGCAAAATGTAATAGCTCAACTCGACAGCCAATCAGCTCTAGTAGCACCTTGACCCGCATTGCTAAAACACTATTGCTATCAACAATCAATATTCTTCGCACAGTAGACTAGACTCGCTTAATAATAAATACCTATTTTAGCGTAGCCTAAAATCGCAATGGGTCACAATTTGTACCGCATTTTTTATTAGCTTTTTAGCTAATTAACTGTCTAAACGCTTACCTAAAATAGTAAGGCTATAGGCTTTATCATCCATGATCGCAATCTCGGGAAGCTCTCCCCAGACCTTGTAATCAAAGCGATTAAACAATTTTATACTTGGTAGGTTATGACTAAAGATAAAAGCTAATAACACCTTGATATCAAGTGCTTTTGCATGCTGTTCTGAAAATGTAAGCAATTGTTTACCTAGCCCTTTCCCTTGAGCTTGCTGGGTGATGTAAATGCTAATTTCAACGGTACCATCGTAGGCTGGGCGACCATAAAACGACTTATAACTCAGCCAAGCAAGCACTTTACCTTGTTGCTCAAAAACAAAAATAGGTCTTTTCTCTGTATGGCTATCAAACCAAGCTTGTTTGTCTGCAACCGACACCTCTTCAGTATCAGCGGTTACCATACGGCCAGGGATGGTCTCGTTATAAATAGCGACTATGTCAGTTAAGTCGTTTTGTGTTGCTTTGCGAATCGTCATAAATAGCTGAAATTAAATGATCACTTTGCTGCATATTAGCGTATATTCATCACAAATAACTAGCGGGAAATAACTATGTATAAATATGCTTTGTTACTTGCAGCAGGTCTAATAACAACCAACCTTGCAGCACAAACTACTGAGGCTACGCCAACTGCTAAAGCAAGCAGCCAATGTGATGACTTTACCAATGTTACAATGAGAAAGTTACGCTCAAAAGAGTCAATTAACTTCTGCGAATTCAAAGACAAACCACTCCTAATAGTCAATACCGCTAGTAATTGTGGTTTTACCGGCCAGTTTGAAGGCTTAGAGGCTATTCATAAAGAATATAAAGACCAAGGCTTAGTAGTACTAGGATTTCCATCAGATGACTTTTTCCAAGAAGAAGACGATGAAAAAGACACTGCAAAAGTATGTTTCATTAATTATGGCGTAACCTTTAATATGCTTGCTACCAGTGCCGTTCGCGGTAGCGATGCAAACCCGATATTCAAACACCTAAACGAAGCAACCAGCTCACCTAACTGGAACTTTTACAAATATTTAGTGTCTGCTGACCGTAAGACAGTGCAGCGCTTTAATAGTAAAACTAAGCCACAATCGCAAACTTTACGTGATGCAATTGAAGCTGAGCTGACTGCAAAATAAATTTAATTTTTCGTTCGGTAAATATTGAACTAAACTAGTAATTTAATACTAAAACACACATTAGGAGATGTTATGGCAGTAGCCAGTGCAAGACACATTCTCGTAGACAGTGAAGCTCACTGTTTAGATTTAAAACAGCAAATTGAGCAAGGAGCTGACTTTGCAGAGCTTGCTCGTGCTCACTCTAATTGCCCATCTGGTCAAGATGGCGGCGCATTAGGTGAGTTTGGCCCTGGCATGATGGTTCCAGAGTTCGACAAAGTCGTATTCTCTGCACCAATTAACCAAGTTCAAGGCCCAGTGCAAACCCAGTTTGGTTATCATCTTCTAGAAGTAACAAGCCGTACTGACTAATTAACAAATTGATTTCAAAAAGCCGCTTCACAGCGGCTTTTTTTTGCAAAGGACACCATCATGCAATTACTAGGCTCTACTACCTCACCTTTTGTGCGCCGTATTCGGATTTGGGCGACACTTAATAACCTACCTATTGATTTTGTTAATTTGGATATTTTCTCTGAGCAAGACAGACAAACCATGATTGCTCATAACCCTGCCAGAAAAATTCCTGTATTAATCGACCATGATTTTACCTTATGTGATTCCAACTCAATTATCCGCTACTTGCTCGAGAAAGCTGATCAGCCGTTACTTAGCTGGCAGCAAGAGAACTACTTAACCATTATCAATGCCTGCAATGATTCACTGGTAGAAATTTTACTTAGTCAGCGTTCAGGGTTTGATACCAACAGCGACAAACTATTTTTTAATTTACAGAATGAGCGAATTGTTGAAACATTAGCCTATTTAAATACTCATTTATCGGAGCCAGTATTTAAAAGCTGTGAATACCTCAACATCAGTTTATACTGCTTGCTAGATTGGATCCGCTTCCGCGAATTAACTGATTTTAGCCAACTAGAAAACTTAGTTGATTTTTATCATAAATTCGCCGATAAAGCGGCGGTACAACAAACAGATCCACGAATATAAAGATAAGGGTTACGCAAATGAGCGATATCGAAATTGAATCAGAATTAGTTAGCTTTGTAGAAAAAGTTCGTTTGAACGAATCTATGTGGGCACTGGGTGCCGAAGATGGTGGTTTTGTTGTCTGTGAATCAAACCAATTTAGCGACACTGATGTGTTATTACTTTGGGGTACTGAAGACGCTGCAAAAGCGCAATGTAAAGATGAGTGGCAAGACTATACCCCTGTTGAAATTGGCCTAGACGAATTTCTTGATGAGTGGGTTGAAGACCTTAACGAAGATGATGCGCTTGTTGGTTTAAACTGGAACGATGATCAAGTATGCGTTGAAATCGAACCGGTTGGTTTAGCTAAAGCTCTTTGCGATTAATCGCAATCCTTAAGCTTATAACGACACGGCCGTATTTATGGCAGTGTCGTTTAGCTGGAAACTTGATACTTATATTGATTTTAACAATAGAACCACTATTACTTGCAATCAATGCCTTGCCTAAATCGCTTTTAATTCCAACTGAAGCTCGCATCTTGAGGTGGTTTGGGTATATCAGTTATACTCTTCGACACATCTTTATTATCAAGGTATTAGGTTGAAGTCCCATCTTGGTCGTAGGCCCTTTTCGGCCATGGAATTACATACCCTGTATAATGGTTACATTTATGGTGATCAGCGTTTAGCACGTGAACAAGCTAAGCATTGGCACTTTTGGCTGCCTTTATTTGCCTATTACACCGGTGCCTACAGCGATGAAATTGGCCATTTAACCCTTGATAATATTGTCACCCTTGATGGAATTCGCTGCTTTGATTTTCATACACATGGCAAGATAAAACCCCGCTATGTCCCTATCCACAATGCATTACTCGATGCAGGACTTGACCAATACTTAGGCTATTTAAATGAGCAAAATCAGCAACGACTGATGTTTGATTTACCTGCTAAATCAGGTCGCTATAGCGAAAAAGTACGTATTTGGTTTTCGGGTGAAGGTGAACGCGCTGGTTATTTACAAAAGTGCGCTATTCCTACAGTTGATCAGCAAGGTATGAAAACCGCGATAAGCAGTTTACGGCTCAACTTTGAACAACAAGTGCGAATTCATGCACTGCAAGCCAACTGCAAAGACGCCTTTAACTACTTGCTTGGTTTTAAAGATTTCAACGAGCAGCGCTTTACTGATATGCAGTTATTAAATACCGTGCTGCAAAACATACGACAAATAAACCCGCAACTGCATTGGCAGCGTTTCATTGAACGCCATAATTAACTGACAAACTTTGTTACTAACTATTTATTACTGTTCAAATTAAAACCTGATAGCATGGTGATTCGCCCCTCATAGCAGGTGCCTTTCTAACAACAAAAAATCAGGGATACTTATGTTCTTAAAAAGCCTATTAACGGTGAGTGTTGCACTTGCTGTTAGCTCTGCCCATGCCAATGAATATGTTATCGAAAAGCTTGCCAAGCCTAGCTCACAACAAGTAGAACTTACGCTTGATCCTGCCAAAGACAATTTTTCTGGTCATACCGAAATTGCTTTAGAGGTTCTAAAAGCAACGAATTATATCGAATTAAACGGTATTGATTATGCAGTTAGCATGGCGAAAATTTTAGGTGCAGAAAACTGTGACCTAAGTGCTGAAATGCTAAAAACAGGCAAAGTTAAATTCGCTTGTGAAGAAAAAATCCAACCAGGAAAATACACTTTAAAAGTTGATTTTACCGCACCTTATAATCGTCAAAGTGTTGGTTTATATAAAACTTTAGATCAAGGTACACCTTATCTTTTCACGCAATTTGAAATGAGCGATGCGCGTCGTGCATTCCCGGTATTTGACGAGCCAAGTTATAAAATACCTTTTCAGCTAACTATCACAGCGCCAACATCACAAAAAGTGTATGCCAATACACCGGTTTTAAAAACCAAAGTAGACGGCGATATGACAACGCACTTTTTCGACAAAACGCCACCTATTCCTTCGTACTTAGTCGCTATGGCTGTGGGTCCGTTTGAAGAGCTTGAAATTAAAGGCATGCCAATCCCTGGCCGTGTACTGACTCCGCAAGGTAAAATTCACCTTGCTGATTACGCAAAAGAAAATATGCCGCGTGTGTTAAAAGCGCTAGAAGATTATTTTGGCATTCCTTACGTATACAAAAAGCTAGACTCAGTGGCAGTACCAGAGTTCCCATTTGGCGCAATGGAAAACGCAGGCCTAGTGACTTACCGTGAAGACATTTTACTAGTAGACCTAGCAACAGCAACGCGCAGCAAAAAAGAGCGTAATGTATCAATCATTGCCCATGAGTTAGCTCACCAGTGGTACGGTAACCTAGTGACTATGAAGTGGTGGAATGATTTATGGTTAAACGAAGCATTCGCAAGTTGGATGGCAGCGAAAATCACTGCACAAATCAACCCAGAATTTGAGTCGCACTTAGACTTACCACAAAACCATGTGATGGCACTAGATGCGCGTCTAAGTACTAAACCTATTCGTAAGCCAATCAAAACTGAAGCTGACATCATGGATGGCCTTGGCCTTGCCTACAGTAAAGGGAGTGCGGTTTTATCTATGGTTGAAAACTGGATTGGCGAAGAGGCATTCCAGCAAGGTATTCGTGCTTACTTGAAGAAATTCTCGTATAAAAATGCAGAAGCTGCTGATCTATGGCAAGCACTAGGCGAAGCGTCTAATAAAGATGTAGCAAGTGTTCTTAAATCGTTTATCGAACAGTCATCTTTCCCACTTATCAAAGTAACGCAAGACGGTAAGAAAATTAATATCAGCCAAAGCCGCTTTGTAAATGCTGGCGTTGATGCGCCTGCACAACTGTGGAATGTTCCGGTTGCAATCAAGTATGGTGCGGGCGACAAAGTTAAAACCGCAAATGTACTGCTGAATAAAGAAACACAGCAACTAACTCTCGACTTTGAACCTGAGTGGATCTACCCAGATCAAGGTGCCATGGGTTATTACCGCTGGGTATTAGATGATGCTCAGTTTAATGCCCTACTAGAGAACGCAGCTGACAAGCTAACGGTGCGTGAACGCTTAGCGCTACTTTCTGCGGTTGATTCATTACTTGATGCAGGCGTTATATCTGCGGCTCACTTAATGCAAACTTTAGAAGCCTTTGTGAGTGATGCTCACCCATTAGTAGCAAACACAGCATTAGGTTACCTTGCTGCTCAAAAACGCGTATTCGAAGACGACAGCAACCGTGAATTATGGCCTAAGTTTATCCGTAACAGCATTGCACCAGCTGCTAAACAATATGGTTTAACAGCAAAAGCAGGTGAAGATGCAGCGGTATCGCAATTGCGTGCGCAAGTTATTGCCCGTTTAGGTTTTGATGGTCAAGACCAAAAAGTCATTGATACTGCAAAAGCACAAGCGGCACTGTACTTAAACAACCCTGAAAATGTTGACCCATATTTAGCCTCAACTTACTTAAACCTTGCGGCTTACCATGGCGATGCGAAGTTACTTGAAAAGTACAAACACACCTTTAAAACCACCAAAGATCCACAAGTGCGTACTAAGATGTTGGCAGCGATGGGTTACTTTGGTAAACCTGAGTTACAAAAAGCGGTTCTAGAATACAGCTTAACAGATAACGTAACAGCCTCTGATATGCGTACGTTATTAGGTGGGTTAGGCTATGGTAAAGAGCGTGAAGCACTGTTTATTGAGTGGATTTACAACAATTACGATGCCATCACTAAGAACTTACCGCCGTTCTTTGTTCCAAACTTACCGTTCTTCACGACGGCAAGCTGTGATGCGAAAAGCCTAGAGAAAACCAAAACCTTCTTCAACGATAAAATCACTGAAGTACCAGGTTATGCACGTTCTCTTAGTAAGCTTGAAGAAAGCATTAATGATTGTATTGCACTGAAAAACCGTGAGTTAAACTCGGTGAATAGCTTCCTTAAGCGCTAATTAAAGCAAATGCAAAAAGGGCCACAATGTGGCCCTTTTTTATTGCGCTAAAATAGCAGTTAACTTAGTTATAAATTGCTCAGCAGCGTCAGGTGAGGTGACTTTAAATGCAATACCATAATGAATGGGCTGTGCACTTTTATGAATGCGAGTTGGAAAGCGGGTCATTTCACTACTGTGAAAGTAGTCTTTTATACGCGTAATGCCCTCTATTGACTCGAAATCAGCACTGAATACTTCAAATATAGGTCTAATAACAATTTTTGCTTGGCCACTTTGCTCATGAACATAAAATGCCTCTTTTGAGCTAGCTGGCATAAATTCGTTAATATTTTTAATCTTAAAATTACTGCGGCAGCCCGCTTTAACCAGCTGTACACTCACTTGCTCGGCAGAAAAAGACAAAGGCGTTCCTTACATATAACGGGATAGTTTAGCCACAGTACAGCAATCAAGCAAAAACCGTTACTCATTTATTACATACAAATGCCAGTTTGCTCTGTTTGTAATTTAAACGCGAGATTGAGCCTTCACAAAAGCGTCTTAAATCAAGCCACTGTGATACCACTTCAGGCTCTGTCAAACTGCGCTTATGAACTCGGTTATTAACCGCATAGGCTACAGTGTCTTTGTCAATTAAAGCAAAGTCTTGCACCGACTCCGGTAATCTAAATAAATCACTAACTTCCTCAGTTTGCGGCGCAAAGCGTGCAACCCAATGTTGGTTGTTTTTGTTATAACTAAACAAGTAACTGTTTGTGTGTTTATCAAAAATTAAAGTTCGGCCAATATCACCGGCAATGACACGCGGTTTAGCAGCTGCAACACGAGTGTATTGCAACGTATGCGGCTCACCTAAGATAAACATGATCAGGTCTTCATCAGCGCCCCAAGCGTGGTAGCCAACCGGCTCAATCCATTCAAAAACTCGGCTAGCAACAGATTCTTCTGCTAATGGATACTGCCATAACTTTTGCTTGCCATCTGCTTCGACCACGATTGCCGACAAGGCTTGCTGATTTGGCATCAGCGTAGGCGAGTATTCACTGACAGGCGTGTTGGTGATATTCACGCTGCTCTTAGATGTAAAGTCATAAAACGCAATATCGGTTTGTGACTGGCCATTTTCGTCAACAACCTCATGGGTATAGTAAAGCCCTGCATCAACTAAAAATGGTTGATTATTATAAGCTTTATCATCTGTTACTCGCGACACCTGCATACCATATGGGGTGTCTAACTCGGCAAGTAATATTTCGCTTTTAGGCATCGCTGCATGTAAGTGACTGGTAAAAAATGTCCCTGCTGCGACGAAAAGTAAAGACGAAATCGATTTCATGTTGTTCTCTCGTTTTAATTTTTATCAGCCCATGATAGCGTTAATTAATCCGCCAGTCACTTGACCTTACCATGCTCGACCTTTATAACTAGGACGTGTTCGTTTTTTATCAGTTTCTACTGATTGATTTTATGCACGATAATACCAATCGAGCTAAGTAACTGACCATTTAACACGCTAGAATGGTTAACAATTTAAGCCGACTGGTATCAACAATAACGAGAATAATTATGTCAGCTAAACACCCTATCATCGCTATTACCGGTTCATCTGGGGCGGGGACTACCACAACCACCAATGCAATTAAGCACATTTTTAGAAGCTTAAGCATTGATGCAGCCTTCATCGAAGGCGATAGCTTTCATCGTTATACACGTCCAGAAATGGATAAAAAAGTCCGTGAAGCACAGCAAGAAGGCAAGCATATTAGCTACTTTGGCCGAGAAGCTAACGATTTTGGCGCCCTTGAGGAGCTTTTTTATCAATATGGCGAAACCGGGCAAGGTAAAATCAGACGCTACTTACATACTTTCGACGAAGCGGTCCCTTATAACCAATTACCGGGAACATTTACCCCTTGGCAAGACTTAGAATCAAATACAGATATCTTATTCTATGAAGGTCTACATGGTGGTGCTGTCGATGAGAATCATGATGTTGCTAAGCATGTCGATTTATTGATTGGCATGGTGCCTATTATTAACCTTGAGTGGATCCAAAAGCTTATTCGCGACACCTCTGAACGAGGCCACTCTCGTGAAGCGGTAATGGGCTCTATTGTGCGCTCGATGGACGATTACATAAATCATATTACTCCGCAATTTTCGCGTACTCATATTAACTTCCAGCGAGTGCCAACGGTTGATACCTCAAACCCATTCAGCGCAAAAGATATTCCTTCTTTAGACGAAAGCTTTGTTGTTATTCGCTTTCGTGGCATAGATGACGTAGATTTTCCGTACTATTTGAGCATGATTGAAGGCAGCTTTATGTCTCGTATCAATACCCTTGTGGTGCCTGGAGGCAAAATGGGCTTAGCAATGGAGCTTGTGCTAACGCCGTTGATCAAAGATATTATTTTGAAAAAACGCGCCCTTGAAAATTTAGCCCCGGTTGACTTGCCGATTTAACTCACTCGGGTACACTGCTGACTCTGGTGAAAACAATGGAGTCGTCGGCTTGAAACAAACTTTACGTGTTATTGTTGGTTCAAAGAACCCCGTTAAAATTAACGCGGCTAAACATGTCTTTAGTCTTTATTTCCCAAATCATACCATTGAATGCAAAGGTGAAGATGCACCTTCTGGTGTGCCTGATCAGCCGCTAGGCGAAGATGAAACCCGTATCGGCGCTGAAAATCGTGTTAAGTATTGTCAAGATCACTTTGACGCCGACTTTTATGCAGCAATGGAAGGCGGCGCAGAACAATTTAGTTATGGCGCTGCAACCTTTGCCTTTGTAGTGATTGCAAACAAGCAGCAATTTAGCGTTGGTCGCAGTAGCAACCTACCGTTACCGCAACCTTTTTACGATGCCTTGCTAGCTGGTAAAGAACTAGGTGATGTCATGGATGAGGCATTCAATACCGTTAATATCAAACAACAAGGTGGTGCTATTGGCTTATTAACCAATCATCTTGCCACGCGCGAAAGTACTTATGTACAAGCGCTGACATTGGCCATGGCGCCATTTTCACACCCTACCCTATTTAATCAGTAATTAGGATAACCATGAAGTATAGCCACGTATTATTCGATGCAGATGAAACACTATTTAGTTTTAATGCATTCGAAGGTTTAAAAGTGATGTTTGCACATTACGGCGTAGAATTTACTGAGTCAGATTATCATCATTACCAAGCAACCAATAAGCCGCTTTGGGTTGCTTATCAAAAGCATGAAATTACCGCCAGCGAGCTACAGATAACTCGCTTTACAGAATGGGCTAATAGACTCGATGTGCCAGCAAAAGAACTTAACGATGGCTTCTTGGATGCTATGGCCTCTATTTGTGTGCCATTACCTGGTGCAGTTGACTTGCTTACAAAGTTAAAACCACACGCCAAGCTAGGCATTATTACCAATGGGTTTGCTAAGTTACAACAAAAACGCCTAGAGCACACCGGTTTACAGGATATGTTCGATTGGCTGGTTATTTCAGAGTTAGTCGGTAAAGCAAAACCTGCCCCAGAGATTTTTCAACATACATTTCAATTAATGGGGAATCCGCCAAAAGAGCAGATTTTAATGGTAGGCGATACAGCTGCCAGTGATATTTTAGGTGGTCACAATGTAGGTATCGACACGTGTTGGTTACAACACCCTGGGGTTGAGTTACCAGAGGACATTAAACCAACTTATCAGATCAATCAGTTGGTTGAGCTTGAAGCTATTCTAGGGTTATAAATCTTGATAATAGTTTGGCAAAAAAAATGACGCTTAAAGCGTCATTTTTTATAACTGTAATATGCTTGCGATTAAGCTGTCGCTACTTCTAGGCCTGGTGCTGGCATAGTCACTGGGGTATCGAATGTTGCCCATTCCCATGCTGACTCAGTCGCCATAATTTTACGAAGTAGTTTATTGTTTAAATCATGGCCTGATTTATAAGCCGTGATTTTACCTAGAATGTTGTGGCCAGTCATAAACATATCGCCCACACAGTCTAAGATCTTGTGTTTAACAAACTCATCGCTGTAACGTAATCCGTTTGGATTAAGTACTTTAAACTCATCCAATACAACTGCGTTATCCATGCTACCACCTAATGCTAGGTTGTTAGCGTGCATATACTCGATATCTTTCATAAAGCCGAAAGTACGTGCGCGGCTGATTTCTTCAGTGAAGCTTTGTGCCGTGATATCTAAACCGATACGTTGGCGGCTTTCATTGATTGCTGGATGATCAAACGCAATTTCAAAATCGATGTGGAAACCATCGTATGGTTCGATCTCAGCCCATTTATCGCCTTCTTCAATACGTACTTTTTCTTTAATACGAATAAAGCGCTTAGCTGCATTTACTTCTTTAATGCCGCCTTTTTGTAACAAATAGATGAATGGTAATGCACTACCATCCATAATTGGTACTTCTGAGCTGTCTAATTCAACAATTAGATTATCAATACCCATTGCCGCTACCGCCGCAATAAGGTGCTCAGTCGTTGATAAGCGAACGCCATCTTTGTTTGTTAAACAGGTACACAGTTGCGTATCACCAACGGCTTCTGGTGTTGTTTCAAAATCAACAACCGGATCAAGGTCTACGCGACGAAATACTATCCCAGTATTTGCGCTCGCAGGTCGGAGAGTAATAGTGACCTTCTCACCTTTATGAAGTCCAATTCCTATGGCTTTGACTACTTCTGCAATCGTACGCTGTTTAATCATAGGTTCGCTCACTTATAGTTACAGTTAGACGGCGAATTGTATCATAAATACATCCAGCTGCCAATTTGTTTATTTATCGAACAAAATAACCAGTAAAAGTCTATTTAGTCAGCTTGCTTTCTAAGAAAAGCAGGGATATCGAAATAATCTCCCCCTTCTGACTTATCAGATTTTTTGCTGCTCTCAGTGCTGCTAGATACTGAGCTGCTCGTTGTACTTTGTTGTACTGGCTCTTGCTTTTCAGACGCAGATGACATGCTTACATCATCGCTGCTACCTTGACTTGCAAAGCTTGGTACATACATGCTGCTAGTTGTTTGGTTCATTGAGCTTTGTACATCAGAACCTGATGCTTTCTTAAAGCCATTATCAACAATACCAAACTGTGGACGACGATCGCCGCCTAAACCTGTTGCAACAACCGTTACACGTAACTCGTCGCTCATTTCAGGGTCAATTACCGCACCCACAACAACTGTTGCGTTTTCTGACGCAAGTGCTTTAACGTGGTTACCAACAATTTCAAATTCTTCAATCGCAATATCCATACCTGCAGTGATATTAACTAGGATACCTTTAGCACCTGTTAAATCGACATCTTCAAGTAGTGGGCTTGAGATAGCCGCTTCTGCTGCTTCTTGCGCACGGTCAGGACCAGACGCAGATGCTGTGCCCATCATCGCAGTACCCATCGCTGACATTACAGTACGTACGTCGGCGAAATCCACGTTGATTAGACCAGAACGTGTGATTAGCTCTGCAATACCTTGTACCGCACCGAATAACACGTCATTCGCTTTTGCGAAGGCATCTAATAGTGTAGTGCCTTTGCCTAAAACTTTAAGCAATTTATTGTTCGGAATTGTAATAAGTGAGTCTACAGTTTCTGACAATTCATTAATGCCTTGTTCAGCAGCTGCAGCACGCTTTTTACCTTCAAAGTCAAACGGGCGCGTTACAACAGCAACCGTTAAAATGCCTAACTCTTTAGCAATTTTAGCAACCACTGGCGCAGCACCTGTACCAGTACCACCGCCCATACCAGCTGCGATGAACACCATGTCAGCGCCTTCAAGGCTGGCACGGATAGTCTCAGCGTCTTCTTCAGCAGAGTTACGACCCACTTCAGGGTTAGCACCCGCACCTAGACCAGAGGTGATTTGTGTACCTAGCTGTACAGTTACATCTGCTGATGAATTACGTAATGCTTGTGCATCCGTATTCGCAGCAATGAAACGTACGCCTTCAATTTGTTGTTTTACCATGTGCTCAACAGCGTTACCGCCGCCACCGCCCACGCCAATTACTTTAATGACAGCTTCTTCGCTGTGCTGTTCCATCATATCAAACATGTTTACTCTCCGACTTGAGTCTTAAAACTCACCTTGGAACCACTTAGTAATACGGTTCCACCAATTATTATCACCTTCAGCTTTCGACTTTTGTGCATTCATCGATTGCATTGTACGGCCGTATTGTAACAAACCAACCGCGGTCGCGTACGAAGGATCATCTACATAATCTGTCAAACCAACAATCCCGATTGGTTTGCCAATTCTGACTGGCATTTGGAAAATGTCTTCTGCCACTTCCATTGCACCTGTCATTTTTGCTGTTCCGCCAGTAATGACGAGACCTGCAGCAATTTGGTCTTCAAAACCTGAGCGGCGTATTTCTTCCATCGCCAACTCGAATAATTCTCTAAAACGTGGCTCAACAACCTCAGCTAAAGTATGGCGCGACATAATACGCGCAGGTCGGCCACCAACACTCGGTACTTCAATTGTGTCTTCGTTGCTTGCCATTTGGCTACTCGCACACGCATATTGTACTTTGAGTGACTCAGCATGTGATATAGGTGTTCTAAATATTTTTGCAATATCACCAGTCACTTGGTTACCCGCCACAGGAATAACCGCTGAATGACGAAGCGCACCATTAATATAAATGGTGATATCCATGGTGCCACCACCGATATCTAACACGGCTACACCGAGCTCTTTTTCGTCATCTGTGAGTACTGAATAACATGATGCCAGTGCAGTGAAGATCAACTGATCCACTTCAAGGCCACAACGCTCAACACATTTCTCGATATTCTTTGCCATATCGTTTGAGCAAGTAATGATGTGCGCGCGAGCTTCCATACGCACACCGCTCATGCCAAGTGGGTTTTTAATCCCCTCTTGCATATCGATGCTGTATTCTTGTGGCAATGCATGTAGCATTTTTCGTTCTGCCGAAATAGGCACTGAACGAGCAATGTGAATGACATTTTCAATATCTTCGTCAGTCACTTCCGTGTTATTAATTGCCACGACACCGCTTTCATTTTGGCACTGGATATGTTTTCCAGAAATACCTAAATAAACAGAGCTAATACGACAATCAGCCATCAACTCAGCTTCATCTATAGCTCGACGAATCGATTCAGAAACAAGGTTAAGGTCGTTAACGCCGCCTTTATCCATACCATGCGATACTTGGCTGCCAACACCCACAATGCTTAGTTTGTTATCTGCGGTGATTTCACCAACGGTGGCCACAACTTTCGATGTGCCAACGTCTAATCCAATCACTAGGTTTCTTTCTGCTGACTTGGTCATGCCTTACTCTTATTTTCTAATTGTTCTTCTTGCACTGGCTTCCAGCTCACTGCAAGACCGGTATCATACCGTAAATCAACAACATCGATTTGTGCATCTGCACGTTGTTCCATGCGCGGATACACGTCAATAAAACGCTGTACACGCTTTGCTTTTTCTTTGCGGCCTAAGTTCAGGCGAATGCCGTTATCAAGCCATAACTGCCACGAAAAGCGCTCAGAAAGCGCTAAACTGGTCAGCTCTAAGTTATTCACTTTGAGCATTTCTTGAAATTGACTAAAAGCAGTCCACGCCTCGATTTCACTGCCTTCTGGGCCATATAGCTGTGGCAAGCTTGTAGGCAATTTATCACTACTTGCTTGGAACACTTCGCCAGCTTGGTTTAACAGTAAGTCACTGTTCCAATGCGCTACAGCTTGATGCTCAACAACGTATACTTGCAAGGTATCTGGCCATTGCTTTCTGACCGATGCCGTTGCCACCCAAGGCAAGCCTTGTACTAAGCGTTGCACATGTTTTACGTCTAATTCAAAAAAACTCGATAAGTCGGCCTTTTTTATTGCACCAATAATTGCTTTCTCATCAGTATATTGGGGTTGCCCAAGTACTGATAAGTGCTTTATTTGTGCGTCTTTGTTCTCTACCAACCAATCTGAGACGCCTGTAGTGATTTTTACTAATGCAAAAATCACTACTAGAAAAAAGCTCACACCAAAAATCAACGACCAATTTAGCTGCTGTTTTAATTGTTGCGCTTTTTCTAAAAAAGGATGCATATTAAAGGGTTTGCTCCAAAATGCGAACAACTAATTGTTCAAAGCTTGCACCATTAGCTTTTGCTGCCATTGGTACTAAAGACTTTTCTGTCATGCCTGGTACTGTATTTACTTCTAATAAGTAAAAGTTACCTTGCTGATCACGCATCGCATCAACACGGCCCCAACCACTTGCACCCACTAAATCAAACGCTTTTAATGCCATATCTTGCAACAATTCAGTTTCTTGCACAGATATATCTGCAGGGCAATGATACTGAGTTGTATTCGATTGATACTTAGCTTGATAGTCATAAAAACCATTTGGCGTCGTCATCTCAATGACAGGCTGAACATCTTGCCCTAGTACAGCAACAGTAAATTCACGGCCAGTGATCCATTGCTCAACAAGCACTTGGCTATCAAACTTAAATGCAGCGTTAAGCGCAGCATCAAGTTGCTCTGCGCTGTTTGCTTCTGCCATACCAATACTTGAGCCTTCATGTGACGGTTTCACCATCACTTTACCAAATTCATTAATAATCGCTTGGCTATCAAACTCATGGCGGCTATCAACAACAGCATAAGGTGCTGTGCTCAGCCCCATTGCCTTAAATAAATGCTTACAACGTACTTTATCCATCGCAAGCGCAGAACCTAAAACATCACTGCCTGTATATGGAATCCCCATAAACTCAAGTGCACCTTGAATGGTACCATCTTCACCACCACGACCATGAAGGGCAATGAATACACGTTCAATGTTTAATTCTTTTAATTGCCATAACGGCTGATCTTTCGGATCAAAAGCAATGGCATCAACGCCAGCACTTTGCAAAGCATTCAATACAGCTTGGCCTGATTTAAGAGATACTTCTCTTTCGGCAGATGTGCCGCCAAAAAGTACCGCTACTTTGCCAAATTTGTCACTTAACTGGCTCATACGTTTACCTGCTTTAGTTGTTCAATGGACAACTCGGTTGCTGCTAACTTTTTCACTAACTGGCCTATGTTACCAGCGCCTTGTGTTAAAACTAAATCATTATCTTGCAGTGTATTTGCTAGGACACCGGCAAGCTCAGAGTTACTAGCAACATGTAATGGCTCTTTACCACGCTGGCGTAAACTACGACATAAACTCTTGCTGTCGGCTCCCACGATTGGCTCTTCACCCGCTGAATACACATCTAGCAGTAATAACTGATCGACATCAGCCAGTACTTTGACAAAGTCTTCGTATAAATCACGGGTTCGACTATAACGGTGCGGCTGATAAATCATCACTAAACGTTTATCTGGCCACCCTTCACGAACCGCCGCAATCGTCGCCGCAACTTCTGATGGGTGATGGCCATAATCATCAACTAACATGACATTGCCGCGCTCATTTTCAAAGCTTCCGTAATGCTGAAAACGACGGCCCACCCCTTCAAATTTTGTTAACGCTTCTAAAATTGCATGATTAGCGATGTTTTGATCTTTAGCGACCGCAATCGCTGCAGTCGCGTTAAGCGCATTGTGCTTACCCGGCATATTAAGCGTAACAGCTAGGCTTTCACCTTGCTTATTTACAACATTAAATGAACAAGTATTCGCTGTTTGGCTAAAATCAACCATTCGGTAATCAGCTTCTGCCGACTCACCATAGGTAATAACAGGACGCCCAAAGCGAGGGATCAGCTCTGCCGCAACCTCAGAGTCAATACACACCACAGCTAAACCATAAAACGGTAAGTTATGAATGAAATCAACATACGTGTCTTTCATTTTTTCTAAGCTACCGCCGTACGTATCCATGTGATCTTCTTCAATATTTGTGATCACAGATACCATAGGCTGTAAATGTAAGAATGACGCATCGCTCTCATCAGCTTCTGCAATTAAAAAGTCACTTTTACCAACCTTAGCATTACTCCCAGCACTGTTTAGCAAGCCACCAATAATAAAGGTTGGATCAAGGCCTGCTTGTGCATAAATGCTCGCGATTAAACTCGTGGTTGTTGTTTTACCATGAGTGCCTGCCACTGCAATACCGTGGCGAAAACGCATTAATTCAGCCAACATTTCTGCGCGGCGAACAATAGGAATACGCGCCGCTTTTGCTGCTTTAATCTCAGGATTTTGCTCGTTAATCGCACTTGATACCACCACCACGCTGGCATCTTTTACATTGTTTTCATCATGACCAATAAATACTTCTGCACCCACTTTAATTAAGCGCTCAGTCATCGCACTGTGCGCAATGTCTGAACCTGTGATGCGGTAGCCTTCAAAAGCAAGTACTTCGGCAATACCACCCATGCCTGCGCCACCAATACCCACAAAGTGGATAGTGTCGATACGACGCATCGCAGGACGAGTGTTGTTTTCTTTCATCGTGCTTTCTTTCACTACTAATCTCTTCTATCTGCTAGTTGCTCACAGCGTTTTGCAACATTGGCTGTGGCATCTAAAATAGCAAGCTGTTTTGCTTTACTTGCCATTGTTGAAATTTTTTCTGGTGCATTTACGTAAGGCGCTAATAACTCAACAACCGCCGCTTGGTTAAACTCACTTTGCTGCATAATCAACGCTGCTTGCTCAGTCACTAAATACTTTGCATTGGCAGTTTGATGGTCGTCGACAGCATGCGGAAAAGGCACAAATAAGGCCATTCTTCCTGCTGCCGCAATCTCACTCACCGTTAATGCACCAGCACGGCAAATTACCAAATCGGCCCATTGATATGCACTATCCATATCATCAATAAATTCAGCGACTTTACTATTTTCAGTTAATCCTAACTGTTGATAGCTGGCAGTCACATTCGGTTCATTATTTTTACCCGTTTGGTGCCATATATTAAGCGTTGTTAGCGCTGAAAGTTCACTGAATACAGCAGGTAAAGTCTCATTTAGTACCTGTGCTCCGAGTGAACCACCTACCACCAGCACATTAATCGGTGTCGTTGTTTGCTTAGCAGTGACATTAGCGACACTTTCTCTGACTGGGTTACCGACTACTTCACATTGTTCTTTTGCAAAAGCTGATGGAAAAGCGGCTAACACTTTGTTGGCAAACTTCGCTAGCCAGCGGTTACTCATGCCTGCAACAGCATTTTGCTCATGAATAACCAAAGGAATTCCTAAGCTCTTTGCTGCAATGCCAGTAGGTCCGGTCACATAGCCCCCCATAGCAAGAACAACATCTGGCTTTTGAGCTTTTAAAATTTTACGTGCTTGAAAAACCGCATTCATCACCATAAAAGGTGCCTTAATCAGGCGTTTAATTCCATTTCCGCGCACACCTTTCACATTGATAAAATCAATCTCAATGTTGTGCTTAGGTACTACCGTTGCTTCCATTCTGTCAGGCGTGCCAATCCAGCTAACTTGCCAGCCTTGCTGTTTTAAAAAGTCAGCAACTGCAATGCCTGGGAAAATATGGCCACCGGTACCGCCTGCAACAACAAGTAATTTTTTACTCATCGCTTACCTCCACGTGAGGTTGCCTGCTTAGTCGCCATCTTTGTTTCAAAATCTATTCGCAAAAGTACACCTGTTGCTATGGTCATAATTAATAAGCTAGAGCCACCGTACGAAATAAACGGTAGTGTTAGGCCTTTGGTTGGCAAAATACCGGCACTTGCCCCCACATTTACCATGGTTTGAAACGCAAACCAGATACCAATAGCAAAGGCAAAATAGCCTTCGTACTCTTTGCCACATTGCAGCGCTTTTTGGCCAATTAACAAGGCTCTGAATACAAATACAGCAAGTACAATCAAAATACTAAATACGCCAAAAAAGCCGAGTTCTTCACCAATCACAGCAAAGATAAAGTCATTATGTGCCTCTGGCAGGTATTGCAGTTTTTGTACGCTATTGCCTAAGCCTTGACCAAACCAACCACCTTGGCTGTACGCCATTAGCGATTGTACTAACTGATAACCTTTACCGAATGGATCTTCCCACGGTTCTAAAAAGCCTGTGACACGAGCCATACGATATGGCTCAGCGATAATTAGCACCACCACTGCAGCAATACCCGTTAAGATAAGGCCAAAAAACTGCCATAACTTAGCACCCGCTAAAAACAACAAACCAACTGTCGTCACAAACAGTACAACTACAGTTCCTAAGTCTGGTTGCATCAAAATCAAAAACGCATACACACCAAATACAGCTAATGGCTTAAAGAAACCTTTTAAGTTCTCTTGTACTTCTTCACGTTTACGCACTAAGTAACCAGCAATGTAGCTAAAGAAATACAGCTTGGCGGCTTCAGCGACCTGAAAGCCCACCGGGCCAATAGGTATCCAACGCTTTGCACCGTTCACTTCACGGCCAACAATCAGCACCAAAACGAGCAAACCTAAACCCAGCAACAATAAATAGGCGTTACTGCGCTTCCACCAATCCATAGGCACGTTAGTGGCAATCCAAAACAAGAAAAAGCCCATAATTAAGAACATGCCATGGCGAATGATAATGTGATACGGATTATCAAATAATCGCTCTGCTGTTGGCATAGAGGCACTGGTTACCATCACAAAGCCAACGCCAATCAACATCAACATGCAATACAATAACGGCACATCATAAAGTTGCGGCGATTGTTTTGGTGTTAATGCTTCACGGATGTCAGCAAATGCAATCATACTGCCTCCGCCAATACGCACTGCGCAAAGTCATCACCACGTTGCATATAATTGTTATACATATCAATGCTGGCACATGCAGGTGCTAATAAAACAATATCGCCACTGCTGCTTAACTGTTTTGCTAGTTGCACCGCTTCATGCATGTTGGTGGTTAGGTGGCCTTTTTCAGTTAGAGCCACTAACGCTTTAGCATCTTTACCAAAACAAACAAGCGCTTTTACTTTGTTGTTTAAGTATGGCTTTAAGGCATCTAAATCAGCCCCTTTTGCATCACCACCGGCAATAACAACTAATTGCTTTGCTTGATCTGCTAAGCTTTCAATCGCAGCGATAGTTGCACCTACATTGGTCGCTTTAGAATCGTTAAAGTATTTTACTTCATTAATTTCAGCAACAAACTGACAACGGTGTGCAAGCCCAGTAAAAGCACTAAACGCTTGCTGGTAATGCTCTTTAGCAATATCAAACGGGTTCAGTAATGCCATGACCGCTAAGGCGTTTTGTTGATTGTGAGAGCCAACAACATTTAAGCAGCTTGCTGGTAATACTGGCTTACCGTGTGCTGCAAAGTATTGCTCACCTTGATGTTCAACCAAGGCAAAATCTGCATTAGCGAGCGCAAAGCTCACTTGGGGCTGCTTTGCAGTATGAGTTGCCACATCAATGGCATTAACTACCGCGAGCTCAGAGCCGTTATAAATACTTTGCTTAGAGTCAATGTATGCTTGGTAGCTTGGATAACGATCGAGGTGATCTTCACTCACATTCAATACACAGGCACTTTTTGCTTTTAAGCTGTGTGTGGTATCAAGCTGAAAGCTCGACAGTTCAAGTACATACACATCATAGTCTTGCGATAGTAAATCAAGTACCGCAGTACCAATGTTGCCACCAAGGCCAACTTTATAACCGGCCGCTTTAAGCACTTCAAACGCCAATGTAACTACAGTCGACTTACCATTTGAACCTGTCACCGCAACAATTGGTTTATCAGTTAAACGAGCAAAAAGCTCAACGTCACCAATCACTTCAACACCAGCATCAATCGCTTTTGCTACTGCAGGTGTCGCGAGGCTTAGACCTGGGCTGATGATAATAATGTCATTGCTGGCTAAGTCTGCCTGTTCTAAATCACCAAAGTGAGTCGTTAACTCACTGGCATGCTCATTTAGCCAATCAGCACCCGGCGGCGCTGTGCGGCTATCAACAACAATTGGCTTAATATTCTGAGATAATAAAAAACGCACAATGCCCAGACCGGTTACACCGAGTCCGAGCACTGAAATTTGTTTGTTTTTAATCTCGTTAATAACTGTCATTTACCTGATCTTTAATGTCGCAAGGCCAGCAAGTACTAGCACGATTGAAATAATCCAAAAGCGCACAATTACGCGCGGCTCAGGCCAACCCTTTAATTCATAATGGTGGTGAATAGGCGCCATTCTAAAAATACGTTGGCCACGTAATTTGTAAGAGCCCACTTGTAAAATCACCGACAATGCTTCCATTACGAACACACCACCCATGATGATAAGTACTAGTTCTTGGCGAACCAGCACCGCAATAATACCCAAAGCACCACCGAGTGCTAATGAGCCTACATCACCCATAAATACCTGTGCTGGGTAGGTGTTAAACCATAAGAAACCAAGTCCAGCTCCCACAATTGCTGTACACACAACCACAAGCTCACTGGCGAGTGGCAAATGCGGAATATGTAGATAGCTTGAGAAATTAACGTTACCTGTTAAATAAGCAATAATGGCAAGTGCTGCCGCCACTAAAATGGTTGGTACAATCGCTAAACCATCAAGGCCATCTGTTAGGTTTACCGCGTTCGACGTACCGACAATTACAAAGTAAGTCATCACGATATAAAACAACCCTAGCTGTGGTAACACGTCTTTGAAAAACGGCACAACTAATGAGGTTTCGCTGCCTTGCTGCGAGGTAAAATAAAGCGCACTGGCAACCACTAACGCAATCACTGATTGCCAAAAGTATTTCCACTTAGCAATTAAGCCTTTAGGGTCTTTGCGGATCACTTTACGGTAGTCATCAACAAAGCCAACCACACCTAACGAGCCCACGACAAATAAGGTTGCCCAAACATATTTATTTGAAAGGTCAGCCCACAGTAATGTGCTGGTAAAAATCGCCCCTAAAATCAAAATACCGCCCATAGTTGGCGTGCCTTTTTTAGATAGGTGTGACTCTGGACCATCGTGACGAACCACCTGACCAATCTGCATTTTTTGTAATGCACGAATTAGCTTAGGGCCAAAATAAAGTGAGATAAGCAGTGCTGTTAAAATACCTAAAATTGCGCGCAGCGTTAGGTAAGAAAAAACATTAAAACCACTGTAATACTGTGTTAAATACTCGGCCAGCCAAACTAACATGACGATACTCCATTGTTGCCATTTTGCTGGCTATTTACTAAATCTGTGACCACAAGCTCCATACGAGAACTGCGCGAACCTTTTACAACAACTGTGGTTTTTTGCGTCGATTGAGCAAGTTCACTTTGTAATTGTTGTAATAATTGTTCACGGCTTGAGAAGTGGCGGTTTGGCTTTTCAAATACATCACTGGCTGATTTACTTAGTACACCTAGGCTATAAAGTTCATCAATGCCTTTTTGCTGTGCATATTCACCGACTTGCTGATGATAAAAACGCGCTTCTTCACCAAGCTCGCCCATATCACCTAACGCAAAAATACGACGCCCCGGCATATCACTTAATAAATCAATTGCCGCTTTAACCGATTGCACATTCGCGTTGTAGGTATCATCAATAACCGTCAATGTGTCTGACACTTTAAGGACGTTTACACGACCTTTAACTTCACCCATGGTTGCCAGCGCTGATGCAACACTTTCGAGGCTTACACCCAGCTCAGTGGTTAACGCGGTGGCTATTAATGCATTTGCAATATTATGTTTGCCCGGTAGTGCCAGAGTGACAGGTACTTTTTTATCTTTATTACAAAGCACAAAAGAAGCACGGGCTTGCTCATCAAGCACCACATCTTCTGCCCAATAATCTAATTGTTGGCTAGTAGAAAAAAGTTTTACGTTGCGATCAGTTAATTTATCAAGCCAAAAATCGGCATAGTCACTGTCGCAATTAACTACGGCAACACCATCAGGCTTTAAGCCGTCATAGATTTCGCCTTTGGCCGTTGCTACACCTTGTAGTGAGCCAAAGCCTTCTAAGTGAGAAGCTGCAACATTACATACCACAGCAACATCAGGTTTCGTCATTGCTACTGTGTATGCAATTTCACCAATGTGATTTGCACCTAATTCAATAACCGCATATTGGTGTTGTGGTTCAAGGCGTAATAACGTGAGTGGTACACCAATGTCATTATTAAAGTTGCCTTTTGTTGCCAGTACTTCACCATGGCCAGATAAAATCGCCGCACACATTTCTTTAACGGTCGTTTTACCCACGCTACCTGTGATAGCAATTGTTTTTGGTGCAACCTGTGCCATCACAGCTGCGCCAATTTGGCCAAGCGCAATTCGTGTATCACTGACCACAAACTGCACAATATCGACATTAACAGGACGCGCTACGATGGCAGCTATCGCGCCTTTTTCTTTTGCTTGCGCAACAAATTTATGACCATCAAAATTAGGCCCTTGTAGCGCTAAAAACACTTCATCATCGCACAAAGTACGAGTATCAGTATTGATATTTTTTACCGTTTGATTACCACCTTGGTAATCGGTTGCTAGAACTTTAGCTAGCCAATCAAAATCCATAGGGATCATAACTGCGCCCCTTGCGATTTTTCTTTTAATTGTTGTTGTACATACTGACGATCGCAGAAGTCGATTCGTTGGTCGCCAATAATTTGATAGTCTTCGTGGCCTTTGCCCGCAATTAGAATGACATCATCAGCACCTGCTTGCGCAATGGCATAACTAATAGCCTGCGCGCGGTCTGCTTCACAATGTGCGCGTTCAGGCCGCTCAAGCCCCGCAATCACATCAGCAATAATTGCGTCAGGGTCTTCACTTCTTGGGTTATCACTAGTGACAATAATACGGTCTGCATTAGCTTCAGCAGCTTTTGCCATCATCGGGCGTTTGCCTTTATCACGGTCACCACCACAGCCAAACACACAGCTGACGCCACCTGGAACATGCTTTTGCAATGCTTGTAATGCTAGTGCTAACGCATCAGGAGTATGGGCATAGTCAACAACACAAGTCGGTTGACCTGGCGCACTAAATGCCTGCATGCGCCCAGCAACAGGCTGCAATGATTTACACCCTTCAACAAGTAAATCAAGTGGGTAACCCATACCTAATAAAGTAGCCATTGCAGCGGCTAAATTATATAAGTTGAACTCGCCAAACAGGGTGCAATTAACTTCAGCCTGCCCCCAACTGGTATCGAACTTCGCCGATATACCGGCATTATCGTATGTTACATCGCTGAAATAAACAAAACGCGCATTTTTAGGCGTTAGGTTTTTATGGCCGTAACAAATTAGGTTATTGAAGTCGTATTTTTCTAACCATGCTTCAACTTGCGCATCATCTTGATTAAGCACCACAAGCTCAGGCATATGGTCACGCATTAACATCAACTTCGCATCACCGTAGGCATCCATCGTGCCATGATAATCTAAGTGGTCACGCGAAAGGTTAGTAAACACAGCGGCTTTAAATTTACACTGATCAACACGTTGCTGAACTAAGCCATGAGATGAGACTTCCATAGCCACAACATCATGCTGTTCTGTTACAAGTTCAGATAAAATACGCTGTAAATCAACGCTCGATGGTGTGGTGTTTGCAAGCTCAGTCAGGTTATCAGGGTGCCCATAACCGAGCGTACCAATCACAGCCGCACGTTTATGACAGTGCTGTGCTAAATGCGCGATCATCGCTGTGGTCGTTGACTTGCCATTGGTGCCTGTCACACCCACTAAATCCAACTGCTTTGATGGTTGCTGGTAAAAAGCAGCTGCAAGTGCAGGCAGCTTTTTCGCTAAATCGGTAACTAAATAAAGTGGTTCAAACTCACTTTCGAACTCACATAAACGGTCAGCAATAACTGCCACCGCACCATTTTCAATGGCTTTTTCAATAAACTGTCCGCCATCGAGTTGATGGCCTTTTATGGCAACAAACACATCGCCAGCTTTTACATCTCGGCTATCAAGACGTAGTTGATTGACCACTAAACTATTGGCCTCAACATCAATATGATTAAGAATCGGTTTTAAATCACGCATCGTTATCTTTGCCTTCTACGTACGCAACCGCATCTTTGTCCGGTGCAACGTTTAGAATTCTTAAGGCATTGGAGACAATCTCTGCAAATGCAGGACCTGCCGTCGCACCGCCGTAATAAACATCTCCACCCGGCTCATTAATCAATACTACTACCGCTAAACGCGGGTTGCTTGCAGGTGCGATACCAGCAAAATAACCAACGTATTCGTCACCGTAACCACCAACAGCGGCTTTTTTAGAGGTACCTGTTTTACCTGCAGCACGATAACCATCAACGTGAACTTTTTGTGCAGTTCCACCTTTCTCAAACACGCTTTCCATCATGTGAACAACAGCTTCAACATCTTTTTGTTGAAAAACGCGTTCACCTTCTGGTACCGACTCTTGTTTAAGTACAGTCAATGGGCGCATAACGCCGCCTGAACCTAACATGGCATAAAAACGCGCCATTTGTGCGGTACTTACTGCTAAGTTGTAACCAAATGATAGTGCGGCAATTTCATGATCAGACCAGCGGCGATTTGGATAAAATAAGCCACTGCTTTCACCAACCATGCCCGTACCACTGTCGCTGCCAAAACCGACTTTTTGATAAAGACCAACAAAGTAATCTTTTGGTAACTCTTGGCTGACCTTAGTCACACCCATATTGCTTGAATATTTTAAGATCTCTCTTAAAGTCATCTCACCATGATTACGAGTATCTTGCACAAGGCTTCCACCTACTCGCATCCAGCCAGGGTAAGTATCAACTATTGAATCCGGTTGAATTACGCCGTAGTCTAAACCAGCTAAAATGGCTAGCGGCTTAACAGTTGAGCCTGGCTCAAATAAATCGGTGATAGCACGGTTACGACGCTTATGCGGCGCAGCATCTGATAAGTTATTTGGGTTAAACGATGGGCTATTTACCATAGCCAACACTTCACCGGTTTTAACATCCACAACCATGGCTGAACCTGAGGTCGCTTTGTACGATAACACCGCTGATTTCACTGCTTTATAAGCAATTGCTTGAATACGTTGGTCGATACTTAAATGAATACTCTCTGGCTCTACACGCTCGCGCTCATCAAGAACTTCTACTTCACGGCCTTGCGCATCTTTACGAATAGTACGCTGACCTTCAACACCGGTTAACGCTTTTTCATAAAGCTTTTCGATCCCCTCAATACCATGACCATCAATGTTAGTAAAACCAATAACATGAGCTGTCACTTCACCGGCAGGGTAATAACGTTTTGACTCATCAAGTAAGTGGATACCTGGTAAACGAAGATCACCAATATAGTTAGCTACAGCAGGGGTAACCTGACGTTTTAAGTAGACAAAACGACGCTTTGGATTATCACGAAGGCGAGAGTTAACTTTACTTGGGTCAATACGTAATACATCCGCAAGTTCACGCCAGCGAATATCATTATTGTAATAAGCGGCAATACGTTTATCTAACTCAACAGTGTTTTCAGCAAGCGCTTGTTGATCTTCACCATTTTTACGTGCTTGACGCAGTACCTTACTGATCAGTGATTTATGTAGTGCTTTAGGATCGGCATACACACTTACCACAGGCACGCTGACTGCCAACTCTTTACCATTACGATCGAAGATCATGCCTCGCTGCACATGTTGTTTTTCAACTCGCACAGTACGTTTATCACTTTCTGAACGCGCTTTATCTGGCTCAATGACCTGTAAAAAAGCGGCACGCGCAACCAGCGTCATAAAGACTAGCAACACCACTGAGCACACGAGCAAAAAGCGCCATGTTATCAAGGTATTCGTTGGCTTTTTCCCTCTGCTTCTCATTGCAGTACCACCACCTGTTCGTCTTGGCTAGTTGGCCGTTTCATTTCTAATTGCATGGTTGCGACTTCTTCAATACGCGCATGCTGCGAATAAAATTCTTCTTCTACAAGCAAGTAACGCCACTCAAGATCAAGTTCATCGCGCTCTTGCAGTAATTTATCTTGTTCAATCAATTGTTGACGCGCTAGATGCGTCACTTGAACCACACTCAAGCTCGAAGCAAGGATCACAACCAACAAGGCCAAGGTCAGCTTATTAGCTCCTAGGCCTTTAAAAATCTCTACAAATAAATTGGGTTGGCGATGTGTCGCTTTAGCTTTCATTACAACCTCTGAGCAACCCTTAGCACAGAACTACGTGAACGCGGGTTAACTTCTATTTCCGCCTTACTCGGCTTAATGGCTTTACCCACTGCCTTTAACGTCAGATTTTTGTTTATTTGTGCGTCCGTCAAAGGCAGACCTCTGGGTATCGCCTCTCCCTTACTCTGTTTTTTTATAAA
The DNA here is from genome assembly GCF_001401795.1 of Pseudoalteromonas sp. P1-26. Lineage (NCBI taxonomy): Bacteria > Pseudomonadati > Pseudomonadota > Gammaproteobacteria > Alteromonadales > Pseudoalteromonadaceae > Pseudoalteromonas > Pseudoalteromonas sp. P1-26. The sequence continues at coordinate 107,680 of NZ_LKDX01000003.1, forward strand.
CTGCTTAACAATGCGATCTTCTAACGAGTGGAACGAAATAACGACTAGACGCCCACCTGGTTTTAAAACGTCAACAGCGGCTTGCAGTGCAGTTTGAATTTCTTCAAGTTCACTGTTGATATAAATACGGATCGCTTGGAATGTACGTGTAGCTGGGTGTTTGTGTTTATCTTTCACTGGCACCGCTTCATCGACTAAGTCAGCAAGCTGCTTTGTGCTTGTGATAGCAGTGTGCTCACGTGTTTCAATTATTTTATGAGCGATACGGCGACCAAACTTTTCTTCGCCGTAGGTTTTAATCACATGGGTAATATCTTCAAGTTCAGCTTCAGCTAGCCATTGTGCAGCACTGCGACCACTGGTTGGGTCCATGCGCATATCAAGCGGGCCATCTTTCATAAAGCTAAAACCGCGTTCAGCATCATCAAGCTGTGGCGAAGAAACACCGATATCTAACAAAATACCGTCTACTTTACCGATTAAATCGTTATCTTCGGCAACTGTTTTAAGGTTTGAAAAACGAGTGTGGGCAATCGAAAAACGTGCATCATCAGCAAACTTTTCGGCGGCTTTAATAGCTTGTGGATCTTGGTCAATTGCTTGTAAACGACCTTGCTCACTTAAACGCGCAAGAATTTGTCCAGAGTGCCCACCGCGACCAAATGTGCCATCCATGTAAATGCCTTCGGGTTTAATATCCAAAGCATCTATGGTTTCGTCCATCAGTACAGAGACATGTTCAAATTGCGCTGTCATTAGCTAGTTTTTGCCTTTTTATTATTGTGGTTAGAGTGAGAAGTTATCGAACTCAGGATTCGCCTCAAAATCGCCTAGGCGTTCAATTTCAGTATCTTGGCGCATTTGTTCATGCCAACGATCTTCATCCCAAATTTCAAACTTGTTCATCAAGCCAACCAACATGATTTTTTTTCCAAGTTCTGCATGTGCGCGTAACGACGGCGCCAGCAAAATTCGGCCATTTTTATCTAGTTGATACTCTGTAGCGTTACCGAGCAGCATACGTTGCATACGGCGAGCACGTGGATTCATGTTCGAAATCTTTAATAATCGTTCTTCAATTTCGAGCCATTCTGCTAGCGGGTATAACCACAAACAAGGTTCATTTAAGGCCACAGTGCAGATAACCGTTCCCTGATCTTCAGACAAGATCGCATCTCGGTACTTAGTTGGTACCGCAAAGCGTCCTTTATCATCCAAACTCAGAGAGCTCGCACCCCGAAACATAACTTGCCTTAAAAATAGGTTGTTAATCGTTAATGATTATTTCCGATCCAGTTTGATCCACTAAAAACCACTTTTTACCACAGTGCTCCAGTTTAGGGCTTGACAAGCCATTTTGTCAAGTAAGCAGATCATCATAAGCGCCTTGTGAAGCCAGAAAAAATAAGGCCTCAAGCAAAGCCTATGAATTACGTGGGAAAAAGTGGAAAACATCGAAAAAAAATATTTTTTCAATTTTCTTGGCGATGTATTAGGGAAAAATGGTTAATGAATAACCAATGAATAATTACAAAATTATCGAATGTTGTAATTTTTACTTAATCACCCTGCAAGAGTTACGAATGTTCTCCCTCCGATAGCTGATTAAAAATTATAACGCATTGAAAAAGTTAGTTTTTACTGTTTGGTATGAAGGTTGCGATAGGTTAGCTACCAATTAAATGGCAATTTTTAAGGAATGATTATGACTACCGCAACTTCTAAATCGAACTCAAGCACAGAAACTAATAGCAGTGCAAACTCGAACGCGGCTCAAGTAGAGGCGCCATTCACAGAAAAAGCAACTGAAGCAGCACATCACGCTGTTGATGCACTTTCAACTCGTGCAGCAAGTGCTGAACATAGTGTTCGCCAAGGCGCATCGAGCTCTGCTCAAACGCTATCTGAAAAGCAAGCTGTAGCACGCGCTAAAATTAATGAGTACAGTGGTAAAACTCGTAAGCTTGCATCAGAAAACCCACTTGCAACAGCAGGTATTGCCTTTGCTGCAGGCATGTTAGTAACTGCTCTTATTCGTCGTAAGTAATTGTTATGCAGTCTTCTCAATCTACAGATGAGAAAACGCAAGATGCCACTGAACAGCCGTTAAACGCTGATCAGTGGCAAGATCATCTTGCTAAATTATCTGATTACGGCAAACAGCTATACATTGACTACCGTGAACAAACTGGAACTTGTAAAAAGCTTGCAGCTGCTGAGTGGCGCTTATCAACACGCTCACTCGCCTTAACTATTATCCTACTCGTCTGTTTTGCAGGCGGCTTGGTGCTACTTTGGGCTGGTCTACTTGCTACTGTAGGTATCGCAATATTTAGCTTTAGCCAATCATTGTGGTTAGCCGCTATTTCACTGATTGCATTACAACTGCTATGCCTTGCATGGCTTTGGAAAAATATTGGTTATGTAAGTAGCAAGATAGGCTTTGATCACACGCTAAAAAGCGTTCGCCAATTATTTAATATTAATAAGGATGAATGATGTTAATTGATTATTTTATTAATAAACCACAGCACAGAGTGACTGAACTAAGCCAACAAATGGATCTACAAGATGAGCTTAAACGTCAACACCATCAAGCATTCAAATACCGTTTAAAACGCTTTGCAGTAAGTAAAGTAGGTATTGCCAGTGCCTTCACTGCGGGAATGGGCTACGAAGCACTTAATAACTCAGACCACAAAGACGGTAAATTGAAACAAGTCAGCCGCTTCAGCTGGTTACTGCGTTTGTTGTGATCTTTATCATGTAATGTTTGCTTTTTACTTCTCTTTGCCACCTATTTTCATTACCTTAAACACAAACGAGCAATTTGTGAGAATGTAAGGTGAAAAAAAGGATTGTATTAACAGGCGGCCCTGGCGGTGGTAAAACAACAGCCATCGATCTATTAAGACGTGAATTTTCTAATCAAATTGTTGTTGTACCAGAGTCTGCGACCATGCTGTTCAGCGGTGGTATAGAACGTGGTGATGCAACTCACCTAATTAAAGCTCACCAACAAGCTATCTTCAGCTTACAAAAACACCTTGAACATATTCAGCGAACCATGCACCCAGATCGTTTAATGCTTTGCGATCGTGGTAGTTTAGATGGGCTTGCCTATTGGCCCGGTGAGCAAGATGAGTTTTTTCAGTGTTTAAACACCAGCCTAGAAATCGAACTTAACCAATATGATGCAGTGATCTTTTTTGAAACAGCTGCTAAGTCTGGGCAAAGTATTCATTCTAATAACCCTGTTAGAAACGAATCTGATCAGCAAGCCATAATGCTTGATGACAAACTGCAAGCTGTTTGGTCACAGCACCCTAACTTTAATTTAGTGAAAAGTTCAGAGTCATTTATTCAAAAGGTGATGTTTGGCATCGACACTATCCGCAAGGTCATGGATAGTTATAACTAACAGCTTAATCAGTCATTAAACTGTTAGTTATCAGAGTCTATTAACCACGATTATGTGGTCGAGCATAGTCTATATCAGGCCCTTTTGGCACAACTTGAGTTGGGTTGATCATGGTGTGGCTAAAATAGTAATGACGTTTTATATGATAAAAATCAACGGTCTTACTTACACCTTCAATTTGATATAGCTCACGTAAATAGTTGCTGATCGCCGGATAGCTCTCAATAGTACGCAAATTACATTTAAAGTGGCCCACATAAACACTGTCGAAGCGAATTAAAGTAGTAAATAAACGCCAGTCGGCCTCAGTCAATGTATCACCCACTAAATAACGATTAGCTGTTAAGCGTTGCTCAATCTTATCTAGAGCAGCAAAGAGATCATCAAAGGCTTCCGTGTAAGCTTCTTGCGTTGTCGCAAAGCCTGCACGATACACCCCATTATTAATGTTGTGATAAACAAACTCATTAACTTCATCAATTTCAGAACGTAACGATTGCGGATAAAAGTCGCGTTCATTACCTGTTAGGGCATTAAACGCGCTATTAAACATTCTGATAATTTCAGCAGATTCGTTGCTAACAATACGCTGCGTTTTTTTATCCCAAAGCACGGGAACCGTAACACGACCTGAATAATCGGCTTTGTTACGCGTATAAATTTGATGCATAAATTCGCTATCGAAAAGTGCATCACCGGTGCTGTGATTGTCTTTATCAAAGGTCCAGCCATGCTCTAGCATGTCAGGACTTACAACCGACACACTGATATAATCTTCAAGGCCTTTTAAATGGCGAAAAATCAAAGTGCGATGAGCCCAAGGGCAAGCTAAAGAGACATAAAGATGGTAACGATCTTTCTCAGCTTTAAAGCCCGCATCACCACTTTGCCCTGCACTGCCATCTTCGGTAACCCAGTTACGTAACTGGGCTGCCTCACGTTTGAACTCACCTTGATTGTTATCGGTGTCGTACCATTTATCATGCCATTGGCCATTTACTAGTAATCCCACAATAACCTCCTATAGTGTGCCAAATTTACCTAGCTGATAGTCACGTACTGCTTGCTGTAACTCAGCTTGGGTTGTCATTACAAACGGGCCCATATGAGCGATTGGTTGCTTAAGCGGCTCACCGGCTAGAATTAACGCCCCAGCACCAGTTTGCGAGTTAAACTCAATGTTGCTGCCAGGCTCTAAAATCAATAAGCTGCCTGCTTTAACTGGGCCGCCCTGTTCAGTATGAATTTCTCCAGTATGGATATAAATCATCACCTTAGTTTGCGCTAATGGTGCATGGTAAAACTGCGTACCAGCCGGTAAAGTCACATCAGCAAGCATACCATCAGCGGCGAGGTCTTGTAGGCTTGATACCTGCTCTTCACCGGCAAATTGCCAACTTCCAGCCAACGCTTTAAGCTCAACACCTTGCTCATTTTGAGTCGTTGGTGCTGGCGCTTCAGTGGTATCTTGATAACGTGGTGCTCTTAGTTTCTCGGCACTTGGCATATTGAGCCAAATCTGAAAGCCGTGCATGCCTTCTTTGGCATCCGCTAATGGCATTTCACTGTGGATCACACCAAAACCGGTACTCATCCACTGCACATCACCAGCACGAATCGCTTTTTTGTTACCCATTTGATCTTGGTGCTCAAAGCCACCTTTAATAATATAAGTAAAGGTTTCAATACCACGGTGAGGATGCGCAGGAAAGCCACCCATAAAATCACTGTGATCATCTGACTTAAGCTCATCGATCATTAAAAAAGGGTCTAAATACTTGCCATCAAAGCCAGGAATACGACTGATGTTTACGCCGTCACCATCTTGTGTGGCATGACTATTTAATTGTTGAATCACTTTCATAACTTTACTCCCGTAAATTGTATGAAATGATTGTAGGCGCTAATTTAACTAACAACCATGAGTAAAATTAGCGCTAATTATTCTATTTTTAAGAATGCTCATTTTGTTGTCTGGTTAATCTATCAGCCACTGTAGCACCCCGCTCTCCAACTTCTTTCTCTGGCCCTATGGTGCTATCTACTAAGGTTTGTTGTTCAGCACTTGCATTAATGGCCGCACCAAAAATGATGATGTATGCGCTGATATAAAGCCACATCAACATGATCACCACACCGCCTAACGAACCATAAGTTTCGTTATAACTCGCAAATTGCGATACATAATATGAAAAACCGATTGATGCGATAATCCACAGCAACGTGGCAAGTATTGAACCTGGTGTGATCCAACGCCATTTTGCAGGCGTTCTATGCGGTGCATAGCGATATAAAAATGCTAATGCGCAATTAAAAATAATGGCTAATAGCGGCCAAGTAATAAGCTGAATCATTAAATCGATAAGCTCAGTTAAGCCAACTAAGTTAAGCACTATCGGTAAAATACCAATGATCAATAACGCCACCAGCGCAACCACAATAGCACCTAGCGAAAATAAAAAGCGCACCACTAATGCCATAAAAAACTGGCGCTTGTTACGCTGATGGTAGGTAATATTACAGGCAGTGATGAGAGCTTGGCAGCCTTTGCTACTACTCCAAACAGTCAATAATAAAGTACCTATGGCACTTGCACTCAATACCTTTTGCGATTGCTGAGTGATACCACTAACCTGTAGCAAAATGATGTCACGGCTACTTTCAGGTAAAATGGCAATCACTTTATCAAGCTGATCATAAATATCTGTTGGCGAGGCAAAATATGCATACACAGAGACAGTAGCCGCCAGCGCAGGGAAAATAGCCAACAAGGCATAAAATGCCACACCCGCCGCCACAAAAGATAAATTGTCTTGTGATAGGTTGTGATAAACCCGCTTGCAGATATCCCACCAGCCTCGCATTGGGATCTCCATCGGTGAGCGAGCTTGGTAACCTCGATTATCCTTACTCATAAACGACCTAAAAAATTGCCTTTAACACTCTCAAACTGCAAACAACTTGCCAGTAATAATGGCGTCTGAATTGCATTAAGCTAAGCTTATAAAAACAGTATAAAGGTCCATGGAGCGGTGCGATGAATTATTATTTACTTATTAAAAATCAATTGGCTAGTTTGTTCAGTCCCACCATTTTGGTAACATCGCAAGCAATCCCTGAGAGCTTATCTTGGCAAGACTTAAACTCTCAAATTATGCAGTTTTTACATACTACATGGCAAATGTTACCTGCACTGACACTCGGTATTGTAGCCATCATTGTTTGCTACTTATTAGCCCGCCCTTTGTCGTATTTATTAATCAAACCGCTTGGTTTTGTCAGTGAAAGTAAACTTTTGCATGTGGTGACTAGGCGCTTTTTTAGCATCATTATCATCTTGTTTGGCGTGTACTTATTTTTGCGTCTTGCAGGGCTCACCAGTTTTGCTGTGGCGATTATGAGTGGGACTGGTTTAGTTGGGCTTATTTTAGGTTTTGCTTTTCGCGATATCGCCGAAAACTTTATTTCAAGTATGCTGCTTAGTGTGCAGCGCCCTTTTCGTATTGACGATGTTATCGAAGTTGATGGTCGTTTAGGGGTAGTTAAAAAAGTTACGGCTCGCGCCACCACCTTGGTTGATTTTGATGGCAATCACATTCAAATTCCTAATGCGACCGTATATAAAAACGTCATTAAAAACCTCACTGCGAACCCAAAAATGCGGGGTCACTTTAATGTTGGCATTGGCTACGATAATGACATTCGCTATGCCCAACAATTAGCAATGAAGGTGGTTAATCAACACCCTGCTGTTATTAATGATCCGCCAAGCCAAGTGTTAATTGATTCATTAGGCTCAGCGACTCTTAATCTAACCATTTATTTTTGGGTCAATAGTAACGAACACAGTACTATCAAAGTGGCATCACAATTAATGCGAGAGCTGGTCAATACCTATTTAGCAGAGCAAATAAGCATGCCTGATGATGCTCGCGAGCGAATTATTTTAAATAGCGAAAACGATAATGAGCAGCCAAACAATAATGTAAACGCAGAGCCTAAAACGGCAAAATCACTCGACGACCACAGCCTTGATGACGTTAGCAGTGATGCCGATGATATTCGCGAACAAGCGGATCAATCTCGCGATCCAGAACAAGGTAGCAATATAATTTAAAATACTTATGGGCTAGGCTTCATCATTAGGTTTATCTTGCATAGCGCGTTTAAACCCTTTGACTGACGTCCCTAAATCTCCACCTATTCGGGATAACTTTTTTGTGCCAAATAACAGCACCACAATTGCAGCAATAATGGCTAATTGCCAAACACTAATTCCTGCCATAACAACCTCATTTTAAAATAAAAGCGCCCTTACAGGCGCTTGTTCAACACTAACACTAGGAATACTAAAATTATACCAATCCGCAATAATACTTAGTCATTTTGAGGGATTAAACCTGTCGCTACCCGCGTTAAAAATTTCTGATTTACGACTGCATGGATGCAGAAGGTAGAGCAATGCAGGAGCAATTGCCGAGCACAACTAAATAACGAAATTTTTGCCTTGTTATCAACGAGGTTTTCTTGCCTCAAAATAGACCACTTAATTAAGCGAATTGGTATTAAAAACTAGCGCGAACACCCAAGGCAACTTGAGTACCAAAGCGCTCAAGGTAACTCACTTGGTCAGTACGCTTGGTGTAACCCCAATAACGTTCATTAGTTAAGTTCGTTGCTTCGGCAAACACTGTGAATTGGTCACTGATGTTATAGCTCATGCTGGCATCTAACTGACCATAATCAGAGATCCAATATGGACCACCCCATGCGTCAGGATCCGACAAGAACTTGCTACGCCAGTTATACGCTAAACGTGCTTGGAAACCATATTGCTCATAGTAAACCACGGCGTTATATGAGTTCTTCGACATGCCTCTAAATGGCAAACCTGATTCTTTTAGCTCTGGCTCATCGTAACTACTGTCAACATAGGTGTAGTTAAGCTGAAAGCCTAAGCCATTGAACGGTTCGGGGAGTAAGTTTTCTAGCGACTGCTGATAAGCAAACTCAGCCCCTTTAATAGTTGCACCATATTCACTCTTACCTGGGTAAGATGCAAAGTAACGCACACCTTCGATTTCAACTGGGCTTTCGACGTAATCGATAAATGATTTCAGGTCTTTTACAAACACCCCGCCACTTAACGAGCTACTGTCTTCAAAGTACCACTCTAAAGTCATATCTGCTTGATTAGCTTCTTCAGGTGTTAACGACGAATCACCCATAGAAAGTTGCGGTAAGCCTTCACGATATGTATCAAAGTTTGGCGCAAGCCACGGACGTAAGTAGCTTAAAGATGGGCGGCTAATCACTTGTGCCGCAGAGAAGCGGTAAATTAAATCATCGGTAATACTAAGCTTAAAGTTCATGCTTGGTAAAATGTTGCTATAGTCCCCTTTAAATGATTGCTCAACTGTTTCGCGCCAACCATTTTCAAGTGGTTTACCATCTTCTTGTAAGTCAATTAACGATAGATCATAAACCGACCCTTTAGAGCTCACTTCAGTTTGCGAGCCGCGAATACCAACGTTTAACATATACGGCATATTTGCAAGAGTGCTCTCGAGCGTCACTTGCGCATACGCAGTTAAAACTTCTTCGGTTACCTCATAAGTGCCCGAAGAATTAAGCGATGCAACAATGCTCTTATCGGTTGCTTCAGCATTAATTGAGCGATAATAAGCAAGTAACTTATCGTAATCGAAACTTGGCCATGGCTCTGGTGTAATGCTACTTTCGCCCTCTAAAAAGTTATCGAAATTTGCCTCAACAAACACATCACTTGGGATTTCAAAGAGGTTAAAATCACCAACATTGACCACGGTGCTGTCATCAAATTCATAGCCATCGCGCTCTAAATACTGACCACCATTACTGAATTGGCTGGCATTTTTTGATGCATATTCAAGCTGACTTTTAGTTTGTTCAAGGTAGGTTAAACCAAAATCAACACGGGTCACTAAATCACTTTCAGGCACAAACGTACCGGTAAACTTAAAGTCATTAACCGTGTCTTCAACCCCAGTACCTGTATTACGGCTATAGTGTGCACCGTAAGATTGATCCGCAGTTAAGCCCGGCGATAAGGTCACATCTGGCAACATATTACCTGTGGTGTAATCAATCCCAATCGAGTCAATAAAACCACGCGCAACAATAAAGCGGTTATCACCGCCGTTTTCGTTTTTCGCTTTTGAATGGGCAACATCTACAGCCAGTGTAAGGCCATCCATTGGATACCATTTGGCATTAAGGGCAAACTGATAAGTATCGGTTTTACGTGGGTTGGTTAAGTTGAGTAGCTCCACCATGGTGTTACCGGTTTGCGTCATAGACACTACACGACCTGAGTCATCAAATTCTGCATCAGTAAACACTGGCGTGCCTGGCGTCCAGCTTTCATCATAGTTAACAAAACCAATTTGATAGCGATGACCATCGGTGTTGTAACGTGAATAAAGAGCATCAAAGTTAATGTCTAGGGTATCTGTTGGGCGCCATTGCATTGCTAACGTCGCACCGACGCGTTCACGCACATCCTGCGCGTTGGCAAAATACATGTAACTCGGGATTTTTGAGGCAAATATTTCACTTTGCCCATCAATTTCTCCGTTGCCGTTCATGTCGACTGGCACACCAGCGCTGTCTGCCCCCCAACCTTCTTCTTCGTCAAAAAAGCCGCTTGCCGAGTATGTGTCTGCACGTAAGGTTTTCTTAGAATACGCACCCGAGAAAAGCACACCAAAAGTATCATCATTAAAGTTGTCACCGATGATGAATGAAGCATGCGGGTGTACATCGCCTGTTCGAGATTCATAAATCCCTTTTGCTGAAGCGCTCAAGGTAAAGCCATCTTGGTCTAGTGGTTTACGCGTTTCGATATCAACAACTGCACCAATGCCCCCTTCAATTAACCGTGCTTCTGGCGACTTATACACCTGAAGCGCACCCACTAACTCTGAAGCAATGGTGTCAAAGTTAAAGTCGCGGCCTGAGTTTTCAGAAGCCAGTTTACGACCATTCAACGTGGTAATGTTGTAGCCGCCACCTAAACCACGGACTAAAATATTTTGCCCCTCACCGCCATTACGAGTAATGGTGATGCCCGGAATACGCTGCAATGCTTCCGCTAAGTTTTCATCGGGGAACTTACCGATGTCATCAGCGACAACGACATCAACAACCGTCGTTGCTTCTTTCTTTCGAAAGTTTGATTCTTTAATACTGCTACGGATCCCTGTAACTTCAATAACCTCAACATCCTCTTCGGCCTTACTGTCGTTTTCTTGTTGTTGGGCCGTTGCAGCGAAACTGACTGATGAGGCCAGAATCGAGCTTATCAGCACGCTCAAATATGTTTTTCTAGTTGTTGTTGCCATGATGATTTCCTGTTTTTAAATGTTCAGATTTTTTCACCATAAAAATGGTAATGAGTAAGGCCTTATATTTAATCTATAACAAAATGAAACAATCTAGCAACAATAAATTACCTTGTGAAACTTTCGATAGTTACGAAATTTGTTTTGCATATGAAAAAAATGGCTTCGAATGCCTTTAAATATGGGACTTTAATTTCGAAAGTTACGATAATGATTTTTTTAAAAGATTTTCTTTCGGCGGGCTGGTACGATTTATTTTGGATAATAAAAAAGGCGGCAAAAGCCACCTTTCATTAATCCTATTTAACTAGAGAGTTAAACAGTAATCACCTCAATACCTAAGCTCGTTAATGATTCAACAAACTCTGCTGGCATATTTTTGTCGGTGACCAGCACATCGATTGATTTAAGCGGCAATACATTATACAAAGCACGCTTACCAAATTTACTTGAATCTGTGACTGCAATGACTTTATCTGCGCGGGTGCACATGGTGCGATTCAGCATTGCCTCGGGCTCATAATGGGTGGTGATCCCTGCTTCTGAGTCGATACCATCAACCCCTAAAATAACCTTTTTAAAGTTATATTTACTAAGTGCTTGCTCGACTTCATTTGAGTAAAAAGACATTGATTTCTTTCGTAATTGCCCACCCAGCATAAACACATTTGCATCTTCAATATCAGCCAGTACATGGGCAATATTAAGGCCGTTTGTCATCACAGTAAGGCCCTGCTTATTGGTTAATGCTTTGGCAACTTCTTCTGTGGTGGTGCCAGAATCAATAATCAATGAATCGCCATCATCAACCAAACTTGCCACAGCTTTCGCTAATAACACTTTCACAGCATAGTTTTCGTTATGCTTATCTTTTACCGAAAGCTCTTTAGCCAATTTATCGCAGGCAATTGCCCCACCACGTGAACGGACAACTAAGCCACGCTTACCGAGCTCGTTAAGATCATGGCGAATGCTAACCTCCGAAATATCAAAGGTCTTTGCAAGATCTTTAACATTTACTTTGCCATTTTCCTCAGTCATCAGGACGATTTTTTGTCTTCTTTCTATTGTGGTTAGCATAGCTGGCCTGTTGTTTTAATAGCTGCTTTCAAATTTGTAGTTCAATATTACACAATTTACAGTTTCAAAGCCAAATTTAGTTTCGAAATAAAATAAAACTTTCAAAACTTACGAATTTTGTTTTATGATTATTTCACAACAAACTTCTTTGGTGACAAAAATGACAACACAAAGCTCACTGTTAGAGCAAACAGAACACACCAATCGCACGCAATTACTGCCTATGATGATCATAGGTGGCTTGTTTTTCTTATTTGGTTTTATAACTTGGCTTAACGGCTCCTTGATCCCATTTTTACAAATGGTCTGCGATCTCAACCATATTGAAGCTTACATGGTGACACTGGTGTTTTATATCGCCTATACCGTGATGGCACTGCCAAGCGCTAAGATTTTGCAAATATTCAGTTATAAACATGGAATGTCGTTTGGTTTAGGCACCATGGCATTGGGTGCACTGTTGTTTATTCCTGCGGCACAAATTCAAGCGTATTGGTTATTTTTGGTTGCCTTATTTACGTTAGGTAGCGGCCTCACCTTATTACAAACCGCTGCGAATCCTTACATCGTGCTAATAGGCTCTAAAGACACGGCAGCCGTGCGCATTAGCATTATGGGTATTCTCAATAAGAGTGCTGGTGTGGTTGCTCCATTGCTCTTCTCAGCGATTGTATTTAGCGACATTGCCAGCTTTAGTCCAGAGGCTTTGGCCCAATTAAACAGCATTCAAAAGCAATTACAGTTACAAGAACTGGCTAATCGTTTAATTACTCCTTACTTTGTAATGGCAATCGCATTAGTGATATTAGCCGCGTTAATCATGCTGGCTCCGCTACCTGATATTGAACAACCAAAAACCAGCAACAACAGCGAGAGTAAATCAGTCCTGCAATTTCCACACTTAGTTTTAGGCGTAATAGCCCTATTCTTTTACATAGGTGCAGAAGTCATTGCAGGCGACACCATTGGCCTTTACGGCAAAGAACAAGGGGTATTGCAGTTCGCAGAACTCACCTCTTACACCATGGGCTTTATGGTGCTAGGTTATATTTTAGGTATCGTGTTAATTCCTCGCTTTTTTAGTCAGCAACAGGCGCTGATATTTTCTGCGTTAAGTGGTTGTGTGTTTTCACTTGGTATCATTTTGATTGAACCGCAACAAACTGCGATTGCAAACGTAGTGCTCTTTTGGCTTGCTGATAACAGTTTTCCAGATACCGTGTTATTTGTTGCATTACTTGGCTTATCGAATGCGCTGGTATGGCCGACCATTTGGCCAATGGCCCTTGCAAATCTTGGCGATAAAACCCAAACCGGCGCGGCATTACTGATTATGGGGATTTCAGGTGGCGCGCTATTGCCTTTGGTATACGGTGTATTTGCAGAATATACGGGCAATGCACAACAAGCTTACTATCTGTTGATCCCTTGCTATGCGTTTATTCTTTATTACGCACTGATTGGTCACAAACTAACAAGTTGGCGTAAGTAACGACATGAGCAGGCTTAGTTGTTTTACTATTTAACTAGCCTGCAATTTTTCTGATGTGAAATAGCCCAGTAGCAAAAGTTCACGCAGGGTAAAAATACACTTATATATTAAGTACTCGTCACGCTTATCAGGGCTCACTTCTGAAATAGGTAAGGCTTGCTGCGCTATTATGCGCTGTTGCTGCTGCAAAGAGATAGAAAATAAACCTGTGAGTTTATCTGCTAATTGCGACGATGAAAGAGCACCTTCTGCAATCAACTCTGCGCCTTTTAAGCATGCCGCACGTTCAGTCGTAGTTAGTGTATTTGCTAGCATTAAATCTGTGAAAGCAACTAAATTAAAATACAGTTGCTCATTTGGCTCTAGCTCTAAAATAACCGCCTGCATTTGCGTGACCACATCCCGATGAGCCGCTGTTTTAAGCACCTCAAAATGATTGTCATCCACTTTATCAAATAGCTGAGTCGCAGCCACTGGCGTAATAGCCGCACCGAATAATGCTGCTAAACATTTAATCGCATTTCGCCTTTGTAGATCAGCCATTGAACACCCCATTTTGATAATGTCGTGCAGCATGATCGGCGGCTCTTGCAGTAAATGCCATATAGGTTAACGAAGGGTTCTGATAACCCGACGAGCACATAAACGAGCCGTCAGTGACATAGACGTTACGCACACTATGAATTTGGTTGTAACGATTAAGCACTGAGGTTGTAGCATCATGTCCCATGCGCGCAGTTCCCATTTCGTGGATGGCCTGCCCCGGGGCTGAGCCTTTATCGTACGCTTGCACATTTTGATAACCAGCTTTGCTTAGCATCTCGACGGCTTGCGCTTTCATATCCTCGCGCATGCGCTGCTCGTTTTCAGCAAATTGGCAATCGAAATTAACTAAAGGTAATCCCCATTGATCTTTTAATACCGGATCTAAGCTCATTTTATTACGATGATAAGGCAGGCATTCACCAAAACCTATCAATGCAACTTGCCAAGGCCCAGGCTTGGCAAGCTCTTCTCGAAAAGCCTTACCAAAGCTAAGTTCTTTAAAGCCCCGTCGCCAATCTTTGCGTGTTGCGTATCCTTGATAGCCATAGCCGCGAATAAAGCTATGCTGCTCGTTATCACCAAGGTTTCGAAAACGCGGGATATGAAAGCCAACGGGTCTGTCGCCATCATTAAAGTCATCAGCAAAGCCCCTAGGCTCGCCAGTTGCGCCAACCCTAAAATGGTGATCCATAAGGTTATGACCAAGCTCTCCACTATCGTTCCCTAAGCCATTAGGAAAACGTGCAGAGGTTGAATTTAATAACAAGGCTGTTGTGGCTACCGTTGATGCACAGCAAAAAATGATGTTCGCTCGCTCGATACGCTCTTTTTTAGATTCAGCATCAATTACTTTCACACCTGTGGCTTGCCCGCTATCTGGATTGTAAATAATCTCTTTGGCAATGGAGTGAGTCTGAATAGAGAGTCGCCCAGTACGCATCGCTGCAGGTAAGGTAGAGGCTAAACTACTAAAATAACTACCAGTTGGACAACCTCGCATACAGCGGTTGCGCTTGCTGCATGGTGCACGACCTTGCTCAGGCTTTGCCTTGGTTAAATGGGCTACTCGACCGATGGTGAGGTGACGATTAGTGTAGTGAGTTAATAAACTTTGTTTAAGCTGCTTCTCTACGGCATTAAGCGCAAAAGGAGGTAAGTAAGGTCCATCTGGTAGCTGAGGTAAGTTCAGCGCTTCGCCAATAACCCCGATGTAGGCTTCGACTTTATCGTACCAAGGCGCAATATCTTGATAGCGCACAGGCCAATCAACGCCGTGACCATCTTGTTTGTTGGCTGCAAAATCTATATCACTGAGCCGTAAGCATTGCCGCCCCCAAGTTAATGAGCGCCCACCAAGATGATACCCTCTGATCCAATCAAAACGCTGAGATTCTTGATAAGGGTGCTGCAAATCATTCACAAACCAGTGTTTTATTGATTGCTTAGTGGCATAGCCAGTGCGTGCTTGTTTAGCTTGATTCTGTTTTTCTAGTAGGCTGGGCCTGTCGCGAAATGGCAGTTGCCAATCATCTTTAAAGGCAGTTATATAGTCTGTACCGTGCACAACCTGCCTGCCACGTTCCAGTAACAGTACATTGAGCCCTTTTTCGGTTAGTTCTTTAGCAGCCCAGCCGCCAGTAATGCCACTGCCAATAACAATGGCATCGAATACTTTTGCCTGCATTCTCACTTAACTTTTAATAGATTTGCTTACCCGCACAGATCGTTGCTTGCACAGAGAAGTCTTTATCGAGCAGGGCAAAATTAGCCTGTTTACCTACCGCAATACTGCCTATTTGCTCCGCTTTATTTAAAAACTCAGCGGGTACTAAACTGGCCATGTTAGTTGCTTCAACTAGGCTTGCGTCGGTTAGGTTATAAAAGCGTTCAACGCCAACTTCCATGGTTAATGTACTGCCCGCTAAAGAGCCGCTCTCAGTGCGTGCAACACCTTGCTCAACCACAATAGGAAGCTCACCTAAGCGGTAGCGACCATCTTGTAAGCCTCCGGCGCTAACGCAATCTGTGATCAGAGCAATTTTATCTGCCCCTTTTAAACGGTAAACCATGTTCATGATGCTAGGGTGCAAATGAATACCATCAGGAATAAGCTCAACCATGGCATCGTTGTCCATCAACAGTGCGCCAGTACAGCCGGGATCACGATGATGAATACCGCGCATACCATTAAAAATATGCACACCACCGCAGGCACCATGGGCAAGAGCTTGTGTTGTTTGCTCAAAATTAGCATCTGTATGGCCGAGCATCACACGCACACCTTTATCGGTGATATAGCGGATCATATCGGGGGATTTAAGTAGTTCTGGCGCTAACGCAAATGAGCTTAAGCAACCTTCACATGCGGCATAAATTTCATCAAATCGCTGTTTAGTAAGCTCTAAAAAAAATGACTCGTTATGCGCGCCTTTATGAGCTTCGGCAAAGAATAAACCTTCGTTATAAGCCCCTAGCAACTGCGCTCCAGCCAAGCCTTTTTGATACGCACTCGCCATATTTTTATAAGCTTGAATTGAGACGTCCCAGTCTGCGGTCACCGTTGTGCCAACAAAACCCGTTACGCCGTGCTTTGCTAAAGAACGAGAAATAGTCTCTAGTGATTCTGGGGTGCCGTCCATAATATCGCAGCCTTCCCGGCCATGAATATGTAAATCGATAAAGCCCGGAAATAAACTGTGCTCACCTAAATCAATTACCTCGATCTCGGGCGTTATTTGCTTGGTAATGGCAGTAATTTTACCTTGCTCGACCAAGACCACGTGATCGAGTAAAACCGCATCAGCAGTCACCACTTTTGCGGCTTTTAAGTAATAACGATTAAGATGCGTTGGAATTAGCATGAACACTTCCTATTATTGCAGCGCCTCTTACGCCGCTAGAATCACCAAATTTTGCGCGCTTCACTTCTGGCACGGCAAAACCTGAAAATAAATGAGTTTGAATCGCGTCAGGGAGTTTTTCTACTATTGCATCAATGAGCGACAACCCGCCCCCCAGCACGATAACTTCTGGGTGCAAACTTTTACTAATAGCAGCAAAGGTTTCGCCAAGAATATCTAAGTAACAAGCTAGCACCTTTAAGGCTTGCTCATCACCACGTTTGATATCGTTTGCCCATTCAATCGCAGATTTAGGAGATTGCGTAATATGCTGGTGCAAGGTTTGTACACCGGGCCCTGCAATATAACTTTCGACACAGCCATTTAAACCACAACCGCACTTTAAAACTGGCAGCTGGTATTTTTGCTGCAAATATGCTGAAAGTGGTAAATGGCCGTACTCCCCTGACATGCCCAAACCTTGGTTAAACAAGGTTCCATCAATACACATACCGCCCGCCGCACCAGTGCCAACAATGGCACCGAATACTCGGCTATAACCTTCACCAGCTCCGCCATTTGCTTCTGATAAAGCGAAACATCGGGTGTCATTTAATATCGCAACAGGGCGTTTTAATAATGCTTGAAGATCGTTGGCAATCACTTTGCCTGTGGCACACGGCACATTAGCCGACAGCACTTTACCTTCATCATTAACGATACCTGGCATACCGATGCCCACCGCACCTTGGCAACCTGTCAGTTCATCGGCTTTAATTACCTGCTGATAAATTGCGTGCAAAAATTGCTGATAGTCATCAGTTGGCGTAGTAATACGCCAACTTTGCTGTTGCTCTAAATTATCATTAAAAATGGAGGTCTCTATTTTTGTACCACCAATATCGAGTCCGTAAACAGCCATACTTTACCCAACACTACTTAGCGAGAAGTTAATGGGTAAATAGTTACCCCTTTTACAACACGGTTAACTTCGCCCGTAGGACAAGGGTTATCAGGTGTTAAACCGAGTGACATTGATTTATAAAATGCAAAAATCTGACAATAGACAATATAATACAGACCTTGCCAAACATCATCTAGCTCGACCAGTTCAGTATTTAACGCCAGCTTTTTAACCGCAAAACACTGTTGGTCATTTAGTAGTTCATTATATAAATCAGTATCATACAAACTACTATAAAAATCACTTGAGGCCATTAACATCACTGCGGTTTTATCATTAATAATGGTTTTAGGACCATGACGAAAACCAAGTGGGGTTTCAAAGTAGCTTATTAAATCACCATTGGTCAGCTCTAAGCACTTTAAGGCCGCTTCTTTCGCATAGCCAAGTAATGAGCCTGCTCCTAAAAACACCAAACGTTCAATATCTGTTTGCGCAAAGCCTTTGATCTCTTCAAGTTGCGTGTCGAGCAGCTGCTGTGTCTGCGTGGCAACTTGTGCAAGCTGGTTAACATCAGGAGTAAAAATACATAAGGTTGAAAGCAGCATCGAAGTGAAACTACTGGTCATAGCAAAGCTTTCATCTAGGGTTTCTTTTGGCATAAGTACACTAAAACTATTTTTTTTAGCTGCCGCTCTTTTCGCTAATTCACCATTTTCATTACAGGTAATGACTAAGTGATAGCACTTTTCAACAACTTGCTCTGCGATATCAACCGCCGCGACACTTTCAGGGCTATTACCTGAACGCGCATAAGAAATAAGTAAAGTGGGTGTGCCCTTCTTTAAAAAACCATGTGGGTTAGACACAATGTCTGTAGTACTAACTGCGCGCACATTTAAATCCGTTTTAGCTGATAAGTGTGGTGCTAATGCTTCGCCAACATAGGCTGATGTGCCAGCCCCCGTTAATACGATTTGCAGTCCTTTTAATGCCAAAATTGGCGCTAAAAATGCGCTTATTTCTGCTCGATGCGTTTCAATAATAGCCGCTGTATTGCACCATGACTCTGGCTGCTGAGAGATTTCTCTTGCTGTCCAATATGCGTTTTGCTGCTTAAGCTCTGCTTCGTTTAAAGATAAATACTGCGTCATAACTAATTCTCTCTCAACACCACTTATTGATTACAAGCACGCGAATAGGTATTCGTTACTTCCATTATTTTATTGAGTACTAACTCACGAGGTGATGAGTTAATTTGGCCATTGATCAATGCCTTGTATTGCGCTGGCATAAACTGACTAAGCAAGGTCTGTGGGATAATTTGCCCTTCTAAGTTTTCAAACAGTGTTTCTACAGTTTGTTTTATTTCATCTTCAGGCCAGTAATAACGAATACGGTCGCTATAACTATAAGCTCTAAACAGCTTAGCTTCAGCACCTTGTGTTGGGTAAAACTTATTCCAGTAATGTGGCTTTTCAAGCATGATGCGCTCACATACATCACGTAAATTAGAGCGCTTAGCCGCTTCGACTAATTGATCTTCAATATAAGATAATGCAAACAACCCTTCGCGTAGTGCATAGGTAAGCTGAGGACCCACTTTTAATATGGCAAAGTGATCTTGTACCAGTTCGTGGTAGCAATGATCTGGCTGATAGTCGGTAGAGTGAGCCTCATAAACAAGGTTATCGACAGTGGTGATAAACTCTTTTAGTTTTTGAGCTTCATTACGTTGATAATCAAAAATTTGATGGTTATCAAACTCAACTCCTGGCTGCACAACAACAGCAATAACGCGTGACCAGACATCGCTTATATTTAAGTTCGCAAATGCAGCCTGATGTAATTCGATTGTTTGCTGCACTCCCTCAACATGAGATACCTCAATAATTTCATGTTCTTCTGTAGCGCCACCCGGAGGAGGAACCTCAGTACCCACCACATAAAGAATATCGTTATCTTTTGCTACCGACTCAGCGGCTTGGCACATCAACGCGGCACGCTTGGCAATTTCGGCATCAGCTAAACGTTCTCCATCGTCAGCGCATGGCATACTGGCATCTAAATGAATTTTCTTAAAACCAGCGCTTGCATAGGCTTTTACTAGGTCAACAGCTTTTACCATTGCAACCTCTGCAGGCTCATTTACCCAACACACTGGCCCTAAATGATCACCCCCCAAAATAACGCGCTGGGTATCTAACCCTACTTTTTCGGCTATTGTATGAACAAACTCAACGAAGTCATGGGGCTTCATCCCTGTGTAACCACCAAACTGATTAACTTGATTCGCCGTAGCTTCAATTAAAACTTCTGTGTCATCATTGAGAGCTTGCAACATTGCTGCTTCGATAACGAGCGGGTGTGCACAACACACAGAATAAATACCCTGCGCTTGCCCTACTCGATTGTTATTTATAATCGTTTTTAATGCATTCATGGTTTTCTCCAAGCAGCTTACGCCTATGGTTAGATACGTGATTTGAAATTACAGTAGCACAGCGCGAAACGCTGCGCAACAAAACGAAAGGCAACGAAAGGTGTAAAATAAGTTTAAAACACGCTATCCACACAATTAAATAAGGATTAAAATGATAAAACCCAAGGTTACGAAAGAATTTGAAAGCATTTAATTGTAATTGACTTTGAGTTGCGATATAACAGAAACAACTGAAACCCACTATTAAAATAATCTCAGTGATTTAGGTATCGTTATGACAATAGATAGACGTAGTTTTTTAAAATCTGCCGCAGCCATTACCGCCGCGACAGTCGTGACTGGCTGTGCAAAAAGCCAACAAGGTGATAATCAAAGCACACCGCTTGCAGCACAAGGTAAAAGCGTAATGGGCTTAGCTGTGCCAGCAATGGATGTGGTACGTGTTGGTTTTATTGGAGTTGGTCAACGTGGTAGCGGCCATGTAAAACACCTTTGCCATATTGAAGGTGTTGAAATTAAAGCTATTTGCGACACAGATCAGCTAATGCTAGATAAGTCTGTTAATTATGTTGTTGAAAAAGGCTTACCTAAACCAACTGCTTATACGGGTTCTGATAAAGCCTATTTAGACATGCTTGCTCGCGATGACATCGACATTGTGATCATTTCAACCCCTTGGAAATGGCACACACCGATGAGTGTTGAGACCATGGAAAGTGGTAAGCATGCCTTTGTTGAAGTACCTGCAGCAACCACGATGGAAGAGTGTTGGCAACTAGTAAACACTGCTGAGCGCACGCAAAAGAACTGCATGATGATGGAAAACGTTAACTACGGCCGTGACGAGTTAATGGTTTTAAACATGGTTCGTAAAGGCGTATTTGGTGAGTTACTGCATGGTGAAGCTGCATATATTCATGACCTGCGTTGGCAAATGAAAGAAATTGACCGCAGCACAGGTTCTTGGCGTACTTACTGGCATACCAAGGTAAACGGTAACTTATACCCAACCCATGGTTTAGGCCCAGTTTCTCAGTATATGAACATCAACCGTGGTGACCGCTTTGATTTTGTTACATCAGTCAGCTCACCTGCACTTGGCCGCGCAGCTTACGCAGAGCGTGAATTTCCTGCGGGCCACGAACGTCGCTCACTGAAATTTACTGCTGGCGACATGAACACTAGCATTATTAAAACAGTGAAAGGTCGTAGCATTATGGTTCAGCACGACACCACAAGCCCTCGTCCGTACAGCCGCCATAACTTAATTCAAGGTACTAATGGCACATTTGCTGGATTCCCTAACCGTATTGCTCTTGAAGATGTGCCACCAGCCATCGCGAAAATTTACCAACAGCAATATGAAGCTGAGCTCGCTGCCTGGGAAAAAGCAGGTTCGCAGGGTCGTAAGCCACATATGCAAAACTTTCATAGCTGGGATCAAGATATGGAAAAGTGGCGTGCTGAGTTTGATCACCCACTATGGAAACGCATGGGTGAAGAAGCGGTCAAGAACGGTGGCCACGGCGGTATGGACTTCATTATGCTTTGGCGCATGATCTACTGCTTACGCAATAATGAGCCACTCGATCAAGATGTATACGATGCCGCAGCATGGTCATCAATCTTCCCGCAAAGTATGGCATCAGTTGCAGATAGAAGTAACAGCAAAACGATTCCAGATTTTACCCGTGGCGCTTGGCAAACAGGTAAGCCACTAGGGATTGTGTCTTAGCACTTTCTCTCCTTGGAATACTAAAAAGCCCGCCCTTTGCCCTGCGGGCTTTTTTATTGCCCACTCTTTTTGGAATTGTGTTTTATAGATATCTAAACACAAAAAAGCCCGCAACATCGGCGGGCTTTTTGATTAGACTAAAACCTTACTGAGCATGTGCTGCAGCACGGAAAATCGTGTTAGTTAACAGTACATTCATGCCTTCAAGGTAGGCACGGTAGGTTGGTGACTGTGTAAAGCCTATCACCATGCCTTTGCCTTGCGGTTGATGAACAAGCAATGGCTTATACGCAAGCTGTGCTTTATTTTGCTGCCATAGATAACCACTTGCTAGCACATCATCTTTACCTGTAAACCAGGCTAAGTTTTTACCTGAGTTCAGTTTTATTGGCGTGTAAATATCATTACCGTAAGCTACCGCAACAAGGTCTTTATCAACCCCAGCGGTTAACCAATGCTCTTGGTCTACTTCAACATTTGCAAGTACACCGGCTACATAGTCTGGCGATGTATGTGGCTCAATGCTCGCTGCTTTTAAATCATCGCGAGAAGCAAATAACTGCCCTGCCACTTTACTACTTTTATCATCACTGCTACTTGCTTTATCTTCTCGGTAAGCTTGCTCGCGTTGAACATCTAACAAACCGTAATCAGCATTAGTGGTAAAGCGGTTAGCATTACCTAAGGCAATCAACACGCCACCCGCTTTAACCCAGCTTTTTAAATTAGCTGCACCCGATTTACCTAGTGCTTGCTCGTAATTACCTTCTGGTAAAATAAGCACTTGGTAATCACTTAAATCAGCCCAAGCAAGCATGGGTGTGCGAATAGCTGTCACCGGGTAGCCAAGCTGTCTTTCGATAACAAAACGAGTGTTACCGGCGCTTAGCTCACGAGTGGCTGCATCCCATGCAATCGCCACTTTTGGTGCTACCATAGGCACTGTTTTGTTACTACCAAAGCTTGGGCCTTCAATCACCCAACTTGAATCCACACCATCAACTATTGCACCAGTTTGCTCAGCAATTTGGCTAATTTTGGTGAGTAAGTCTTTATCGTTTAGGCGTTTTTCGATTACTAAGCTACCCGCTGGGTAGTTAGTTTTATCACCTAATACAAATGCTTGATCAGCACTTTTCAGTTTAATGCCAGCTTGCAGTGCTGCTGTTAAAAAGCGTGCTGCGGCTGTATCACCCCAAGCAACGATATAAGCCACAGAGGCTTCTGGATTATTCACTTTGCCAAGCAATGTGTCATCGGCCTGAACTGCTTTACTGTCTGCGCTAACAGCGCGACCACAGCTATCGCTATCAACATTAAACATCATCGGCAGCGACCAACCTGTGACATCGTAAATTTCATCACCTAGGTTACGAGCACGACGTCTTTCTTGCTCTTTCACAAATGCTTCAGCCATATCTACTTGGTCTGTAAACGTGGTACGCACAAATACCCCGCGTGGCTGCGCGGTATCAATAAAGTAGCTACCTGCTTTGTATTTAACGCCACAGGCTTTAAAATCTTCAGTTGCTTGTTTAACTTCAACACCATGCTCAGCCATTAAGGTAGCGAGTCTATGAGCGCCTTCACGGTTACTTTGCTTAGGTAAAATATAAACACGCTCTTTGCTATCTTTACCCGAGTCAATTGCATCAACTTGATATTGATAAAAGTCACCTAGTAGTTTTTCACGTTGATTGGCAGCACCTTCGGCAGTCGAAATTGAGGCCACAAATTGACGCTTTACAGTATTAAAATAGGTGAGTAGTTCACCGGTATTTTTCTCAAACACGTGGCCACGTGCAGAGCCGACTTCGTAAGTTGATGCTGATGCACCATAAAATACTGGCCAGCTATCACCGTAACCTGGATAAAAGGCATCAAAGATTTCACGGGTAAAGTAATCAAAGCCAAACTCATCAAAATACTTCGCATGATTTTGCCCAATCGCATCCATGTTAGCGATTTGGGTTTTCGTCATATGCGGATTAAATGGCTGAGCAGCCGGTGCAAAGTAGTAAGATTGGTCGCCGCCCATTTCATGAATATCAACCACCACTTGTGGTTTATATTTATTGATTGCTGCCACTCTGCCTTTACTTTCAGGCTGAGTAAGCGCTAACCAATCACGGTTCATATCAAACAAATAATGATTTGTTCGGCCTCTTGGCCATGGCTCATTATGCTCTGCACTTAACCTATCTGCACTGTGCTCAAGACCTACGGTCGCATAATAACGAGTAACAAAACGCTCACGGCCATCAGGGTTTTGTAGTGGGTCGATAAACACCACTGTGTTGTCTAAAATTTTACTGTTAACGGCATCATTCGGGGCTGCTAATAAGTGATATGCAGTGAATAGTGCAGCATCGGTTGAGCTAATTTCATTACCGTGCACGGCATACTGAAGCCACACAGACGTCGGTAAATTTTTAATTAGCGACTTAGCTTCTTTTTCAGAGGTAATACGCGGATCAGCCAAGGCTTGGGTGTTATTGGCGAGGGTTTCTAATGAGCGAATATGATCCGCGGTGCCAACCACCGCATAAACCAGCTCACGACCTTCCCAGCTGTTTGCGTACTTAAACACTTTAATACGATCAGGCGCAGCTTGTTCAAGGGCGCTTAAATAACGACGCATATCGTTGTAATTGGTAATGCGCTCACCTACATCGTACCCAAGTACTTGTTTAAATGTTGGTATTTGCTGATTATAAGCCGTGCCCGGCCACATTGTTTCGGTATTCGCTGCACTGGCATTAAAGCTTGCCGTTATTGCCACAACACTCACTGAAATGGCTTTTATTATTTGTTTGGCGCTCATTATTTTTCCCAAGTAAAAGTATCTGCTTTGTACATTACAAAAGTATTGAAAATAAACAAATTAAAAACGTTAGATTGGCAAAAATTAAAGACATAAAAAAACCGCAGCGATTGCTGCGGTTATTATTAACATAGCGGAGCTATTTAACTAGGGTCATTTCATCAAGTAGGTAACCTGCGTTATCAACTTCCTCCATTAACCAAAGCATGTATCGAATATCAACGTGAATAGCACGGGTGATCTTGGCGTTAAAGTACCAATCTTTGGTGATTGATTCATAAGTCGAGTCAAAATTAAGGCCCACTAATTCACCTTTACCATTCATAACTGGTGAACCTGAATTACCACCTGTGGTATCAGCGCTACTTAAAAAGTTGACTGGTACTGAGTTAACTTCAAGAGGTTTAGCCGCTTGTGGCTCACAACCAAAGCTAAATAAACTACAACTTACGCCAGGCAAACCTAAGTCACCACGGTAATACGCGCCAAATGCTTGCTTTTTGTATGCTTCAAGTACTTTATCGGTAACAACAAATGGTTTTTCACCTGTGTGTTTAGCCACTAAACCACGTAGTGATGTAAATGGCGTTTTATACACAGCATCTGCTGCTGGGTAACCATCAACTTGTGCATAGCTTACGCGTAATGTGCCATTTGCATCTGGGTAAACTGGCTTACCTTTGGCTGTATTAAAGGCGATCACGGCTTGCATATATTGCGGACGAATTTCAGCTAAGCGACCCGCCATTTCTTTTTTATCAGCTTCTTGTGCCATGTTGGTATCGTATAGAGCAACAGCTAACTTTATGAATGGGTCGTTTGATGCTTCAAATTCGGCTACTGATTTACCAATCCAGCTAACACGCGTTGCTGTATCTGTAAGTTCTGTTTTAGCATAAAAAGAAGCAATAATCGCATCAAGCTCAGCCTGTGTAGTGGTATCTGTAATACCTAAGCCGTCGTTTAATGCCGCAACTTGCGCTGCTTTATCTTGCGCTAAATAGTTACCTAAGTAGCTTAACCATAAGGCTTTATCGACTTCAGGCGTAAACTGTTTTTGTAAACGCTCTAAACGCGCTTTAAGCATAGGAAGATCGCGCTCTTGGTAACCCATTTCGCGCTCTGCATTTGGCTTTTCGCTTTCTTTAGCTAAGCGGTATAAACGAATTGCCGTACTTAATAAGTCTGCGCGTTTTGCGTAATCAAAGTAAAAATGACTTTGTTGCTGAGCGTGCGCTTCAACTAATAATGACTTTAATGCGTGATATGAATCTGCGTACGCTTTACGTTCAGCACTTTGTGCAAACCAAGCTAGGTACTCTTGCTCTTGCGTAGCTTTAATTCCCGGAATATCCGTTACTTTAAAACCGTCTTGTAAGCCTTCCAGTTTCTTTAAACGGTTGTTAGTGCTTTTTACACGAGAGGCATATTTAACTTGTGCTTGCTCATCGCCTTTGCTCTGCTTGGCAATCACATCAAGGGTCATGTTGTAAGTATTAAGCAATGTAGGATAATACCAACTCGCAGAATAATTTACTTCATCTGCAAGCTTATAGCGGCTAGTGCGACCAGGGTAACCTGCCACCAGCACGCCATCACCTAAGCTTACGCCGCTCGAATTCACTTTTAAGAACGACTTTGGCTCATAAGGTACGTTATCTTCACTGTAATCTGCAGGTTTACCATCTTTACCAACATAGCCACGTACAAAAGTAAAATCCGCCGTGTGACGTGGGTATTCAAAATTATCGATGTCACCACCAAAGTTACCTAGCGCTTCTGCCGGAGCATACACTAAGCGCACATCTTTGATCATCAGTTGTTTGATCATGAAGTACTCTAGCCCATGGTGGAAATCACGGACTGTACAACGATAGTTAGGATCTGACTCACACTCGCTGATCAAGGCTTTGCGGTTTGCCTGAATCGCTTCAAAACGCTCTTTGCCGTGTAGACCTGCTGGTAAATTACCCAGTACGCGTTCTGTTACATTATCCACTTGTTCAGTCACGTACAAACGCTCTTGCGGGCCTGCTGGTAATTCTTTTGACAAGTCAGCTGCTAAAAAGCCTTTTTCAATTAAGTTATTTTCTGGTGTGCTGTTATTTTGAATCGCGCCATAAGCACAGTGATGATTAGTTACAGCTAAGCCTTTTGGTGACACAAATGACGCAGAGCAATAGCCTAAACCAACCACTGCATTGAGTGGATATTGGTTAAGATCTGCCACTTGTGAAGCCGGTAATTCGATACCGACGCGGTCAAACTCGCTTTGTAATTGTTTTAATTGATGCGGTTGCCACTGCCCTTCATCAGCGTGTGCGCTACCTACAGCGACAACCCCCATGAGTGCTAATGAAGTAGTAATAATATTTTTTTTAATCATGTTAATCCCAGTCAGTGCAAAGCACTATTCCATTGTTGCCTTAAAAAATCGCGCTAAGACTACCATAACCTTGATTGAGTAAAGGGATATTGCGATTAAATACGATTGGAGAGTAAAAATAGAGGAGAGAAAAAGCTCCTACCGTTAGCAGGAGCATTATTCGATTCATTTATTAAGCACTGGCTTTTAAAAAGTCATAAAGTTCATCTTTTAGCACGGCGCGTTGATGCTTCTTTTCATGCATGTCCGCATCTTCTATTGGAGAGTCTTGCAACTCAAGAGAGCGAATTTCTTTATCCATATCATCGTAACGTTGCATGGTTTTCTTGAAGTGAGCATCGTGTTTCGCGAGGCTATGGATTAATTCATTAAACTCAGGGAATTCATTCAATAACGAGTGTTTTTCGCCTAGCATGGGCAACTCCTTTAGCTAGAATTTAAGTTCAATTTCACTGTACCACTGCAACATACAGAGTCAACGCAGTAACCTTGTCCGAGATCAATAATCACAACGATTCAGAAAATATAGCGTTTAAACTAGAAATGTTCCTAAGCTTTAGTCCCATTAAAATCAGGACACATGAACGCGTATTTAATTAATATAAGAATAATTCCTAGACATAACTTATTGAATTAGGGATATAATAAAAATCTATGGAGGGATTATGCGAATTGGAATCATTGAAGATCATCAACTGGTTAGAGATAGCTTTAAAAAATTATTAGAGCTACAAAACGGGTGGCAAGTTATCATAGAAGCCTGCTCAGTCACTGAGGCAAAACTTGCTGTTAACTTAGAGCAACCTAATGTATTTATTGTTGATATATCAATGCATGACGGTGAAAACGGACTCGCATTTCTTACCTATCTAAACACTCACTTTCCCGACATAAAAACCATTGTTGCTTCTATGTATGACTACGAGCCATACGTTAGCAACGCCTTAAAGCTCGGCGCTCAAGGTTATGTTTCTAAACGCTCAGCATCAGAAGCTTTAATTGATGCAGTCAATTCAGTTATTAAAGGAGGGCGCTATATCAGTGAAGATGTGAAATTTAATACTACTTCCCCTGCAAGCAAACTTTCTTTTTTAACACCAAGAGAGAAAGAGGCACTTCCCTTATTTGCCAAAGGGCTAAATGCTAAACAAGTTGCGCAACAACTCGATATGATGCCCAAAACAGCCCACGTACATAAAACGAATATATACAACAAACTTGAAGTCACTAATTCATTTGAATTATTAAAAGTTGCTATAGATTCCGGGATGATCACACTTGATGAACTGGCATAAGCTCGTTTCAACAAAGTGTTCTTCACTTAGCTTAATAACTGAAGCATTTAACCAGTTATTGGTGTTTGCGCTTTACTTTTTAGCCTTATATTTATCCTCTTGGGTGAGTAATCATTTAGAAACCGTTGCCCAAAGTAGTGCTATATACCTGCCAGCAGGGGTGAAGCTCGCATTTTTTGTTATTTTTCCAGTGCGATTTTGGCTAATGCTTTGGATTGCTTCTCGACTTTATGCGTCGTATTTAGGTGTCTATTACAATGGTGAATGGAGCTTTGATTTATTTCACGGTTTCTTTCAAGAATTAACCTATATGGCTATCGTCTACAGCTTTAAGAAAAGCCGCTGGCCACCAAAAATCACCTCTAATTCCGGGGCTTTGTCGTTAATTCTACTAGCCGTTTTTTCAGCTTCTTTTAAATGGTTTTTGTTTTCGAGCGCCTTTGAATTCACAACCTGGTTAGAAGGTAAGCAAGTATTACAATATCAACTTAATATGACATTAGGCGACTTGACAGGAACATTATTAGTGGCCCCAGCATTATTGTTAATTAGCCAAAGCTACAGCCTTGTGCCCTCTCGTCATCATGCTGTTATTTTACTAAGCTTATTAGCACTGGCATCTATTTACATTGTTAGTTACCTAGGCCACTCAGATCTTTACCCTTTGCTACGCCTTTGCTCACTTCTACCGGTAATTTGGTTCTCTTATAAATTTGGTATTAAAGGAGCAATAGCAAGCGCCTTGGTAAGTAATACGCTGATCGTTGCACAAGCAGGCCTCACCCAAGATGCGACCAATACTTACATTAGCCAATTATTTATCCTGGCCAATTCAGTAACAGGGTTACTGGTAGGGACCGCCACTAACGAGTTAAAGATCAAAAATAATCAACTACAAGCCAGTAACGAAAAACTCACTGCGCTGCTTGAGAAAAATAAACAGCTCGCTAAACGCATGGTAACTGTGCAAGAAAATGAGCGAAAGTATTTGTCTCAAGAACTTCATGACGAATTAGGCCAAAATCTAACAGCACTTAAAACTGACCTGACGGTACTTTCGATAGCACAACGAAATAATGAAAATACCCTCGTTGAAGGCCTAAAAGAAAATGCAAAGGCGATGTATGACTCTGTTTATCAAATTATGCATCACTTAAGACCTAGAGAGCTTGATGAGCTTGGGCTAGAGCAAGCTCTTAAAGAAGGACGCTTTAACTCTCTGCTAAGTAAAGCATCAATCAAATACGTAGCTGAAATAAACTTAAGTTCAGCAATATCAGATGAACATCAAACAGCTATTTACAGAATTTGCCAAGAAGCAGTCACAAACTGCATCAAGCACAGTAC
Organism: Pseudoalteromonas sp. P1-26; assembly: GCF_001401795.1. NCBI lineage: Bacteria > Pseudomonadati > Pseudomonadota > Gammaproteobacteria > Alteromonadales > Pseudoalteromonadaceae > Pseudoalteromonas > Pseudoalteromonas sp. P1-26. The sequence continues at coordinate 137,375 of NZ_LKDX01000003.1, forward strand.
AGCCACAGAGCTAAGGCTCAGCTTGTTGGCTCACGAACAGTATATATGCCTTACTATTATGGATAATGGAAAAACCAAGACCACACTGCAAGAGTCTGGTGGCTACGGGTTATCATTTATTGAAGAGCGGGTTATTGCCCTTGGCGGTACATGTACGGTTACTGAAATAGATGGATTTAAAATTGAAGTATACTTTGATATTTGAATACAACTAGTTACCTTAAATAAACCTGCTTGGTAAGATATTTTTTCTTAATATTCGCAAGCTGTATTTCTGCTTGATTACCTATAAGCTGTAACAACAAGCCATGCGCTATTTCCCTTTCGCCCAACTTCGATTTAACAACAACTTCTTTACCAATTGCACCTTGCAACCTCGGTTTAGGAAAACTCGCTTTAGTAACGGGTTTAAGCCCCTCGTTTTCAACAAACAAATTTAGACAATGCTGCTTAGCGGCACTGATCCAGTCATCATGGGATTTAACAATATCAACGTTATTTAGAAAGTGTATCAAAGCGCTATTTCGACTACTAAATTCGCTCGAAACATCAGACATATTTTTCACTTGTGCCCACTTACGAATAACAACGTACTTGCCTTGCTTGAGCCTTGCTAAACTCGTCGACGCCCCCGTCATCCTGCTATACCATTCAATTCTGTAACAAGAAGAGCCTAAGCTATGAAGAAGAATAGTCGTATTGCCAAACTCCTTAGTACTTCCCTCAATAACACTCATTTTCAATCCATTAAGCATAAGTAAATTAGATTTAAAGGATATACAGAACAAGCCGTTATGATAATGAGTGACTTTCTTAGTGAGTCTAAGAAAAATTCCTAGTTTGCAGAGAATGGTTAAACAACTGAAGAGTGCCCTCTTGATAATAAAGAGCAAACAATTTCGATTTGGTTTGAGGGTTTCGAAAACATGGCTCTTTTAGAAAACAAAAAGCCTCGGTAAATACCAAGGCTCTTGTATAAGTTGGTGAATCAGCCAATAAGCCGCTGTTTTATATGCACGGAGTGGATTTTCTCCACCCTAAAAACAAAAAGCCTCGGTAAATACCGAGGCTCTTGTATAATTTGGTGAGTCAGCCAATAAGCCGGGTTCTGTCGTGGATAATCATTCGTCTAGGCCATAAATTGCTCTATGGCTCAAGCAACCTACCCGGTTCCAACGTGGGCCACGCCATAAGGAACCCTATTTGGTCTTGCTCCGGGTGGAGTTTACCTTGCAACCAACTGTTACCAGTGGCCCGGTGCGCTCTTACCGCACCCTTTCACCCTTACCAACCGAAGTTGGCGGTCTCCTCTCTGCTGCACTTGTCGTAGGCTCGCGCCCCCCAGCCGTTAGCTGGCACCCTGCCCTGTGGAGCCCGGACTTTCCTCCCCCTGCGCATTTTCGTTGCAGGCAGCGATTATCTCGGCTGACTCGGCGCGCAGTATACCTGAGCGCGCACGTCTATGCAGTAAAGAATTAGTCTTTTTCGTCAATAATTGCTTTATAAAGTGCGTTTTTCTTCAAACCAAAATACTCAGCCACAACACCGCAGGCTTTTTTCAGTGGCATTTCGGCTTCGAGTAAACCTAGCATGCGGCGCGCATCTTCTGGAATATCGTCACTTTGCTTTGCTTTACCCGGTAGCATCAGTACGATTTCACCACGCTGCTTAGTGGGATCATCCGTTAAGAACTGTTTTAGCTCGGCAACTGTGCCATTGAAAAAGGTTTCGAAAGTTTTGGTAAGTTCTTTGGCAAACACTACTGGCTGCTCTGCACCGAGTGCTGCTTCTAAATCATCAAGGCTCGCCATAATACGGTGGGTACTTTCATACATGATGCTAGTAATACCTGAGTTTACCGCTTCAATGAAAAAGGTCTGCCTTGCTTTACTCTTTGCTGGTGTAAAACCAATAAACTGAAAACGATCTGTTGGTAAACCAGAACAACATACAGCGGTAATTGCAGCACATGCTCCCGGCACTGGCGCGACGTGCGCGCCTTGTTCACGGCATAAATTGACCACCGCATAACCAGGGTCGCTAATAAGTGGCGTGCCGGCGTCAGATACCAGCGCAATGTTCATTCCTTGCTCTAACCAATCTACAATTTGTTGCGCTTTTTGTTTCTCGTTATGGTCATGCAGAGCAAAGGTTTTTGCTTTGATATTAAAGTGGCTTAACAACTTTCCTGTATGACGAGTATCTTCAGCGGCTATTAAGTCAACCTCAGATAGGGTTTGGATGGCACGCTGGCTGATGTCATCAAAGTTACCAATAGGCGTGGCAACAATGTAAAGAGTGCCGATTTTATCTGAATTGTCCTCATTTAACATTGAGGTCTCCTGCGTCAGTCAGTAATATAAGCAAATCGCGTTAACGTATCGGGAAATCATTGTGCGACTTAAACTTGTTAGTCTATTAATTGTATTGTCAGGGTTATCGGCTTGTAGCACAACCGAAAAACCTCGAAATAGTGCAGAAAATCAATCGAGCCAATCGAGTATTGCGCTATCACAGCTAACCGACGCACAATCTATGTACCAAGCGGCGCTAAACCGTCAAGGTGCCGATAAAATCCAGCTTTTATATACTGCACGTGATGCGGCTATCAGTGAAGAGCGCTGGGCACTGCTAGAAAAAATCTGCCTCGAACTTGAAGCAACCCCAAGTGTCGACCAAATTCAAAACAAACTTTACATTGCCCTTGCGCAAGAGCATCAAGGCAAAAGCGACTTAGCTTTAGCTCAGTTACAACAACTTGAGCCTCAGTTAAGCCAGCCAGAGCATCAAGCATGGCATCAATACCTGACTGCGCGCGTTTACGCGTCGCAAGGTATGCCAAAACAAGCAATGCCTTTCTTTTTTAAGGCATCAACACTTAGCAGCGAAAATAACTTTACCGTTGCCAATTTAAACAAAGATTTATGGCAAAACCTAACCCAGCTTTCATCGTACGCACTTGAGCGCTTTAACCGAGGCTCTGTGGTGCAACAAGGTTGGGTTAATTTAGCGCTTTATCATCAAGTGTATTTAGGTGCGCCTGTAGAACTTCACCAAGCAATGAATAACTGGCTGCGTCGCTACCCGGGTCACCCAGCCGCTGAAGTGCTGCCAAAAAAAGTGACTGAGCTGGTACAAATTGAACCTTTAAATGTGAACCGTTTAGCTGTGCTTATTCCACAATCAGGTGCTAATGAGCGATTAGGTGATGCCTTAAAAGCCGGTGTGCTTGCGGCCTTAGATGGACAGTCATTAGAGCAAACCCTATTTATTGATGAATCACTATCAGCTGCAGAGATCTCACTCAAGCTAAGCGAATTTAATGCTGATTTTATTATTGGCCCACTACTAAAAAGCAATATCGAAAAGCTTACTAGCGCACAAACACTGGTTGATTACCCGGTAATGCATTTAAACACCTTTGATGGTGAGCGCATTTCACAGCAGCACTTTTTCTTTGCACTAAGCCCTGAGCATGAAGTTCAGCAAGCATTAGAGCGATTTTTAACAGCAGGCTATCAAAAGCCGATGTTGCTAGCCCCTAATAATAGTAACGGTCAGCGTTTAGTTGAACACTTTAATACGCAGTGGCAACGATACAGCGAAGTTAAACCACAAATAGGGTTTTACTCAGGTAAAGATGATATGCCGAAAACCATCACTGGCTTACTTGAAGTAGACCAAAGTAAAGAGCGTATTAAAGTCGTCAAATCATTATTCAAGCAAGAAGTAGAAAGTGAAACCCGCTCACGCAGCGACATTGACGTGATTTATATTTTAGGTGATGCCACCGAAACACGCTTAATCAAGCCGTATTTAGACGTTAACGTGAGTACCTTTGCAGATCGAATCCCGCTTTATGCCAGCTCAAAAAGCCACAGTAAACAAATTGATAGAACCGATAAAGGCGACTTAGATGGCCTTTATTTTACGGAACTACCTTGGATGCTTGACGGTCAAATTCAGCAACACAATTTACGCCAACAGTACGAAAGCTTATGGCCAGAAAACGCTGATATAAGCCAGCGCTTATTTGCCATGGCGTTCGATGCAGCCAGTATGCTCGGTGATGTAAAACAACTGAGTATGGTACAAGGCAAACGCTTTAGTGGTATCAGTGGTCAATTAAGCATTGCTAGTAATGGCTATGTTACACGCACCCTAGATTGGGCACAGTACAAGAATAAGAAAATCATTGCGGTTGATTTAGCGACTGAGCAACCAATCCCGCTATTTATGCAATCTGCTATTGGGATTAATGCCGCTGAATAACCTTTTTTAAAACGTAGTATTAGCTCAAGGATGAAGCTATGTCGTGGTTTAATCAATTGTGGCAAAATAGCCGCGAGAAAGGCCTGTATTACGAACATCAGGCAGAGCAGTATTTAATACAACATGGCTTAAAAGCCATTGAGCGTAATTACTTATGTAAATACGGTGAGCTTGACCTAATAATGCGTGACGGGCAAACACTAGTATTTGTAGAAGTAAAATTTAGAAAAAACGCCCTGCGTGGTGGTGCAAACTATGCGCTCAGCAAACAAAAGCAGCAACGATTAAGGCGCACGATTAGCCATTATCTTGCCGAGAAAAAGATCTCAAACCAGGCTATGCGGATAGATTATGTCGCTATAACAGGTGAGCTTAACAGCACCCTAAACTGGTTTAAAAATGTTTACTAACGCCGTTTGGCGTCGGCTTAATTTGGTAGGTTATGCAAGAAACGATAAAAAAAATCTTTACCGAAAATATTCAAGTTCAAATAGCGGCAGGTGAAGTACTGCCAAGCGCACTTGAATCGGCAGCGTTCACCATTGCACAAAGTCTTATTAATGGCAATAAACTGCTGTGTTGTGGCACTCCTAGCTGCCACATGTTGGCACAGCATATGGCTGGGCTGTTAATTAACTTTTATGAAACCGAGCGCCCATGCCTACCCGCAGTTGCGCTTGCACAAGATCAAGTTAACTTAGGCTCAGCCGCAAATAATGATGAGCACGAAACCTTTGCACGACAAATTCGTGCATTTGCACAGCAAGGCGACCTTTTATTAGCAATTGCTGTCAATGGTAATGAAAAGCAGATTATCTCAGCCGTTGAAGCGGCACTGACCCGTGATATGAAAGTGATTGTGCTTGTTGGTGATGATGGTGGTGAATTAGTTGGCTTACTTGGCCCAAATGATGTTGAAATTCGTGTTCCATCCAAACGCCCAAGCCGTATTGTTGAGTCACACTTAGTGAATTTACACTGCCTCAGTGAGCTTATCGATTTAACCTTATTCCCACAGGAAGAAAATTAATGTTTAAACAGTCTTTACTAGTATTTGGTACCGTTTTATTGCTGCAAGGCTGTGCAGCTGCCGTTGTCGCCGGTACTGCAGGCGCTGTAACTGCTGCGAATGATCGCCGCACGATTGGTTCACAAATCGACGATAACAACATCGAAATTAAAAGTTCTATTGCTATCAGCGAAAATGAGCGCCTACATAAATTTGCTAACGTTAACGTCATTAGCGTTAATGGCATTGTGCTTATGATTGGCCAAGTTGCTAACGCAGAAATGAAAGACGAAGCACAACGCGCTATTGAAGGCGTTGATGGTATTCGTAAAATCCACAACCAAATTCGCATTGGCTCAAATATTGGTATGAGTACGCAAACGCACGACTCTTGGTTGACTTCTAAAGTGAAAACGCAATTGCTCACCACAGAAAGCATCAGCAGCAATAACATCAAAGTCGTAACAGAGAATGGCGAAGTCTTTTTAATGGGCTTAGTGAGCGACTCTGAAGCGAATTTAGCGGTTGATGTAGCACGTAACGTATCAGGCGTTGAACGTGTTATTAAAGTGTTTGAATATCTGTAACGCTAAATAGTTAATTAATAATAAAAAACCCGCTAAATAGCGGGTTTTCTTTTGTCTGACTAAGGTTACTTAATCACTCGTAAGTGAGCACCTTTTTTCTTCTCTGGTTTAGCAGGTGGTTCATCATCTGGCGTAATATCGTCAGGTGTTTCAACACTTTCTAATACCGGAGCAAAATCGTCTTCGTCCTCGATGAATTCTTCTGCAGTAAATACAGTCCCTTCACCATTCTCACGTGCATAAATTGCGAGCACAGCACCCATAGGTACGTACACTTGCATTGGTTGGCCACCAAAGCGCGCATTAAAGCTAAGCTGTTGGTTGTCCATTGCAAATTGTGTTACCGCTGATGGGCTAATGTTCAAAACGATCTGACCGTCTTGCACAAACTGTGTTGGTACTTGTACAGCAGGAAAATCAGCGTTAACCACTAAGTGTGGTGTGCACTGATTATCAACAATCCAATCAAAGAAAGCGCGTAGTAAATAAGGACGATTAGGCGTCATTATAAACGGATCTCACGCTCTGCTTCAGTTAGTGAAGCTTGGAATGATTCACGCTCAAATAAACGCAACATGTATTCTTTAAGCTCTTTCGCGCCTGCACCATTAAGCTCAATGCCAAGCTCAGGTAAACGCCAAAGTAGTGGTGCTAAGTAACAATCAACTAAGCTGAACTCTTCACTCATGAAGTAAGGTGCTTCAGAGAAGATTGGTGCAATTGCAAGTAACGCTTCTGTAAGCTCTTTACGTGCTTGCGCAGCTTCGCTGCTACCGCTAGTGATTTTGTTAGCTAGGCTATACCAATCCGTGTCGATACGATGCATCATCAGACGACTACGGCCACGCATAACCGGATAAACTGGCATTAGTGGAGGATGAGGGAAACGTTCATCAAGGTATTCCATGATGATGTTTGCCTGATATAAACCAAGCTCACGATCGATCAGTGTTGGTACTGTACCGTAAGGGTTAATCTCATGAAGTGCTTCTGGCAGGTTATCCTTTTCAGCCAGGTGAATGTCAACACTTACACCTTTTTCAGCAAGTACGATACGTACTTGATGGCTATACATACAGTTAGCACCAGAAAACAGGGTCATTACAGGGCGCTTATTGGCAGCTACGGCCATGCCTACCTCCATTATATTACAAAAACAGCAATAGGGGCTTAAGCCCCTATCACAAAACTACCTTTCAAAATGCCCAGGATTAGTGAACATCTCTCCAGTATTCTTTCTTCAGCATGAATGCCAAGATAAATAGAATCACTAGGAAACCAATTACCTTAAGACCTAACGCTTCTGACTCTAAACGTGACGGCTCGCCAACGTAAGCTAAGAAGTTAGTTAAGTCACGAGCAGCACGATCGTACTCGTCAACACTCATTTCACCAGAACCATCTGTTTCAACGCCAACAACTTTAGTCACAGTGTGACCATGTTCTTCCACTTCTTCAGTGATTGGTGTTGGTAAACCTTGTAGTTCTTGAAGAACGTGTGGCATACCTACCGATGGGAAAACAACGTTGTTTACGCCAAACGGACGAGACTCGTCTTTATAGAATGACTTCAGATAAGTGTAGATCCAGTCAGTACCACGAACTCGCGCAACAAGCGTAAGATCCGGTGGCGCTGCGCCAAACCATTTAGCTGCGTCATCTTTATCAATCGCATTTTTGATGTGGCTACCTACTTTTGAGCCATCAAAAATTAATTGCTCTTGACCAATCTCAGTAGGAATACCGATATCGCGGAACGTACGCTCATAACGTTGATACTGCATTTGGTGACAACCAAGACAGTAGTTCATGAACAATTTAGCACCGCGCTGTAAAGATGCGTTATCTTTAAGGTCAATGTTCGCATCCATTAAAGGAACCGAAGGACCTGCTGCCATTGTCAACGATGGCAACAATGCGAATAAACCGATAATTAGCTTTTTCATCATTTCGTCAACCTCGTTGGTAATGGCTTAGTTTTCTCATTCTTGCTGTAAACAAATAACAATACGAAGAACATGAAGTATGTCACAGTCGTGATTTGTGATAACAGCGTTTTGAAATCAGTTTGTGGTGTAGCACCAACCCAACCCAAGATAACGAAAGTTACCACGAATTGTGCGATGTTTAACTTGTGTAAACCACAACGATAACGAATAGAGCGAACCGAACCACGGTCAATCCAAGGTAGTAACGCAAGCACTACGATAGATGCACCCATCGCCACAACACCCATTAACTTGTTAGGGATTGCACGTAGGATTGCGTAGAATGGCGTAAAGTACCAAACTGGGAAAATGTGCTCTGGTGTTTTCAGCGGGTTAGCTGCTTCGAAGTTTGGCGCTTCTAGGAAGAAACCATTCATCGCAGGCATAAAGAATACAACCCAACAGAATAAGATTAAGAAACCAACCACACCCACAATATCTTTTACTGTGTAGTAAGGGTGGAACGGGATTGCATCAACAATGTCTTTCTTGTTGGTGTAATACTCGTGGAATTTGAATTTAGGCTTATCTTCTTCTGCTACAGTGCCTTTCTTACGCTTAATTTCAACACCATCAGGGTTGTTTGAACCCACTTCGTGTAGTGCAACAATGTGTAAGAATACTAAGATAACGATTACTAAAGGTAATGCAATTACGTGTAGTGCAAAGAAGCGGTTAAGCGTAGCACCAGAAATTACGTAGTCACCACGGATCCAAAGCGTTAAGTCATCACCAATAACCGGAATCGCACCGAATAGTGAAATGATTACCTGTGCACCCCAGAAAGACATTTGTCCCCAAGGTAGTAAGTAACCCATGAAAGCTTCAGCCATAAGCGCTAAGAAGATGAACATACCGAATAACCACAGTAATTCACGTGGTTTTTGGTAAGAACCGTAGATCATGCCACGGAACATGTGCAGGTATACAACGATAAAGAACGCTGATGCACCTGTTGAGTGAAGGTAACGAAGTAACCAACCGTATTCTACATCACGCATGATGTATTCTACCGATGCGAAAGCACCTTCAGCAGATGGTACGAAGTTCATTGTTAACCAGATACCAGTTACGATTTGGTTAACAAGTACTAACATGGCTAAAGAGCCAAAGAAGTACCAGAAGTTAAAGTTTTTTGGTGCTGGATACTGTGCAATATGCATGTTCCAAACACGTGTCATTGGAATACGATCGTCGATCCAACCAATAATTTTACCAAACATTACGCCACTCCTTTTTCTTCACCGACTAGAATAGTCGTGTCATCAAGGAAGGTATACGGAGGAATTTCTAGATTTAATGGTGCAGGTACAGATTGGAATACACGACCAGCCATATCAAATTTAGAACCGTGACACGGACAGAAGAAACCGTCGTCTGTGCCCTCTACTTTCTCACCAAAGCCACCTTGTAGGAAGCTAGGAGAACAACCTAAGTGCGTACAAATACCAACAGCAACGAAAATTTCAGGACGTTGCGAACGATATTCATTGGTTGATGATTCAGGTTGTTGAGGCTCTTCAGACGCAGGATCACGAAGTTGACCTTCATGTTCTTTCATCTGTTCAAGCATTCTTGGTGTACGATTAATAACCCAAACAGGTTTTCCTCGCCACTCAACACGTATTAATTGTCCTGGCTCAAGCTTGCTGATATCTACTTCTACAGGCGCACCCGCAGATTTAGCTCGCTCACTTGGATTCCAAGACGCAATAAAAGGAACAGCAGCCCCAGCCGCACCAACACCACCAACAACAGAGGTAGCTATGGTTAAAAAGCGACGTCGGCCATTGTCTACAGGCGCATTGCTCATCCACTTATCTCCACTATGATTCCCAACACTTGCCATATTGAGAACATCAGTTACAGCAGGTTAATTTTTAGAAATTTCAAAATAGACGCGATCATAATTAAAACCCTTGATTAAAACAAGGTTATTCACAGTCTCATGCTCGAATAAACCCTATTTAATGAATTATTAATTTAGGTTAGCTCGAGTATGAAGCCGCTGGTTATGATAACGCATATAAAAAAACAATATACTGACCAAGATCAACCTCACTAAGAGGAAACAGAATTCTGCATTAGCTGTTGTTGAACTCACTCACATTACTTGCCCCCCAATTGTAGCAAAAAATTTCATCAATTAACTGATGGATTTAAGCTAATTTTGCTAAATCTTGAAGTTTTTTTACTGTAATACGTACTAATTATTATCAGTGGTCAAATATCGAACGAAAAAAGGTAGGGTTTTGCGCTTCAGCGAGATGCGAGATGCGAGATGCGAGATGCGAGATGCGAGAAGTATATGGGAATATTAAGCCTTGGCAAGAACTTGTTCATTCAAGCAGTGAGCCCTCTCTCGATCAGCTAAAAACTGACGGCTTAAAGCTGACAGCTCTGAAAAACAAAAAACCCAGCCGAAGCTGGGTTTTTGGTATTCTGATAAACGTAAATATTAACGTTTTGAGAATTGTGGACGCTTACGTGCTTTCTTAAGACCCACTTTCTTACGCTCAACTTTACGTGCATCACGTGTAACGAAACCTGCTTTACGAAGTGTAGGACGTAGAGACTCGTCAAACTCCATAAGTGCACGAGTGATACCGTGACGGATAGCACCAGCTTGACCAGTAGTACCACCACCTGAAACAGTGATGTGTAGGTCAAACTTTTCAGTCATTTCTACGTGCTCTAATGCTTGACGAACAACCATGCGAGCAGTCTCACGACCGAAGTACTCTTCTAGAGAGCGCTTGTTGATTACGATGTTACCAGTGCCTGGGCGTAAGAATACGCGAGCACTTGAACTTTTACGACGACCTGTACCGTAGTATTGATTTGCCATGATAGTGCTCCTTAAATGTCTAGAACCTGAGGCTGTTGTGCAGCATGGTTGTGCTCAGTACCTGAGTAAACTTTAAGTTTACGGTACATTGCGCGGCCTAAAGGACCACGTGGCAACATGCCTTTAACAGCTTTTTCGATGATCATTTCAGGCTTTGCAGCTTGAAGCTTGTCGAAAGTAGTAGACTTAAGACCACCTGGGAAACCAGTATGAGCGTAGTACATTTTGTCTTTTGCTTTATTACCAGTAACAGTAACTTTCTCAGCGTTGATAACGATGATGTAATCACCAGTATCTACGTGAGGAGTGTATTCAGCTTTATGCTTACCGCGTAGGCGACGAGCGATTTCAGTAGCGATGCGACCTAAAGTTTTACCTTCAGCGTCAACTACGTACCAGTCACGTTTTACTGTTTCTGGCTTAGCAACAAACGTTTTCATTTATTAAAATCCAATGTTTTTTAATTAAAACCACAGGTAATTATTATTAATTACCGCTCTAAGTTGAATGCTTTAACCCCTTCGAGTTTAAGACTTTGAGCCATCAATTAGAGGCTAAACTAATATCTGGCAATAGAACGCAACGTGGCAGACGCGGGAGTATACCAGCACTTGAACCACATTGCTATATGATGGTTGTTTTTTATTCGAGAAAATCAGCTATCAGCTATCAGCTATCAGCTATCAGCTAAAAACTGACGGCTGAAGGCTGACAGCTCTACTACGCTAGATGCTCTTTTGCTAAATACTCTAGCGATTGCATTTCTTGTAGTCGGCTAATACAACGCTTAAATTCAAAATTTAAGTTACCTTCGCTATATAGCTCGGTTATTGGCTTTTCAGCAGAAATAATCAGCGTTACATGACGCTCGTAGAATTCATCCACTAACGCGATAAAACGACGTGCGGCATCATCATTGGCTTGGCCTAATGATTTTACGTTAGACAAAATCACCGTGTTATAAAGTCGGCTTATTTCCATGTAATCAACTTGGCTGCGGGCTGTTTCACATAGTTCACTAAACTCAAACATAGCAATACAGTCAGACACTTTACGGGTTTTGATCATCCGCCCTTCAATTTCAATTTCTTTATCGAGCACACCGGGCTCAGGTGACAACTTATCGAAGTATTCAAATAAATTATCATCAGCTTGCTTATCAAGCGGACTATGGAAAATTTCGGCTTGCTCAAGGGTACGTAAGCGATAATCAACCCCCGAATCAACATTAACAATTTCGGTATTGGCTTTTACCAGTTCTATTGCTGGTAAGAAACGCGCACGTTGTAAACCGTTTCGATATAGCTCATCAGGCACGATGTTTGATGTCGCAACCAGCACAATACCGCGTTCAAATAATGCTTCCATCAAACCACCTAGTAGCATTGCATCAGTGATATCTTGCACAAAAAATTCATCGAAACAGATAATGTCTGTTTCTGATTTAAAGATATCTGCAACCACATTTAATGGATTACTGGTATTTTTTAACTTTTTCAGCTCATCATGCACGCGATGCATAAAACGGTGAAAGTGCACACGCATCTTACGATCAGTAGGTAAAGCTTCGTAGAAAGTATCAACTAAATAGGTCTTACCTCTACCTACTCCACCCCAAAAATACAGCCCTTTTATACTTGGCGTGCTATCTTTAGAGAATAGTTTGGCAAACCACCCCTTCGCGGCCGGTTTGTCTGCCGTTAGGTCATCATAGAGTCTTTGCAAATGGCGCACTGCATTTTCTTGCGCTGCATCATGTACAAAGTCTTCACGTTGTAAATCTTGTTGGTATTTCTGCCAAGGAGTCATAGGTCGTTACAATAAAACACAGTTAAATTTGCACAGTATATTAACACGCATCGTATCTCAGGGTATATTAGCCCGCAGTATGATTTCACAATCAAATTAAGCATATTTTAATAATGATTGGACTATAAATGCTTTTAAAGCATTTGTTTTTGTTATTTTTTCCCAAAGGGGTAGATTTATGGGCACAATTACCTGGATAGGTATTCTAATCATCGTTGCAATTTCAGCATTCTTCATTGGTGCTTTTGTAACCAAAAAACAATTTAAGCAAGACGAACTAGAACAACAAGTCGAGCAAGCTAACAATGCGCTTGAACAATATCGTCAAGATGTAGCTGATCATCTAGCGAGCACAGGTAAGCTAGTATCTAAAATGAAAGATAACTACGACCAGCTACTGAACCATGTAGAAGAAACAAATAAACTACTACTTGCTGATAAAAAACAGCATCCAAATGAGCCGTTCTTTTCTAAAGAAACGACTGAGCAATTACAAAACTCATTACAAGACCGCAGAGGCGATCGTTCAAGTGCCGAAGCTCAGCCTGCTGACTATGTTGTTGGTGAAACGGGCTTGTTCACTGGCTCAGAGAAAGTTTCAGAACATTCTAAAGCCTCTTGATGAACTTTTTTTTGACCCCATAGTCTTTAGATATAACAGCTTTATATCTAAACCAAGAAAAGGGCTGCTTATGCAGCCCTTTTTAGTTTTTGCTTTATCTCTGAAGTGGAGTAAACCCAGACTATGAAAATGAAATTATCTGTTATCAGTGCTGCTATTTTATCTTCTAGCTTATTATTAAGTCCTGCAATTTCAATGGCAAAACTTCCTGTTGCTGTAAATGGTCAACAATTGCCAACCCTAGCACCTATGCTTGAACAGATCACACCGGGAGTGGTGAGTATTCAAGTGTCAGGCTCTAAAGAAGTTCGCCGCCGTGCGACTCCTTTTGATGACTTTTTTGGTGTTCCTCGTGGTGGCAGTCAAAAGCGTGAGTTTAGTGGCCTAGGCTCAGGTGTGATCATTGATGCAGACGAAGGTTACGTGGTAACCAATAACCATGTTATCGAAGATGCCGAAAAAATGGTGGTGACCTTAGAAGATGGTCGCGAATATGAAGCAACTAAAATCGGTAGCGACAAAGAATCAGATATTGCCTTATTGCAAATTGATGCAGAGGACTTAACCGCGCTTAAAATTGCCGATTCGGATCAGTTACGTGTAGGTGATTTTGCTGTTGCCATTGGTAATCCATTTGGTTTAAGTCACACAGTAACATCAGGTATCGTCAGTGCCCTTGGCCGTAGCGGTTTAAATATAGAAGGTTATGAAGACTTTATTCAAACCGATGCAGCTATCAACCAAGGTAACTCAGGCGGCGCGTTAGTTAACCTTAATGGTGAGCTGATTGGTATCAACACCGCTATCTTAGGTGCATCTGGCGGTAACGTGGGCATTGGCTTTGCAATTCCATCTACTATGATGAAAAACCTTATTGACCAAATTATCGAACACGGCGAAGTACGTCGCGGTTCGCTAGGTATTTCGGGTCGCCCACTTGATGCAGGCCTTGCTAAAGCACAACAACTCGACGTGAAGCAAGGCGCTTACGTTATGCAAGTAATGGATGATACCGCAGCAAGTAAAGCGGGTATCAAAGCCGGTGATGTAATTATTAGTGTCGATGGCACCGAAATTAGTGGCTTCCATGAACTACGCAGTAAAATTGCTACACTAGGTGAAGGCAAAAAAGTAAAACTGGGCATTTACCGAGATGGCAAAGTTAAAACTGTTAATGTCACGCTCGATGGTGCATCAGCCACAACTGCCGCAGGCGAAGAGACACACCCAGCTTTCCAAGGTGCAACATTAGAAAACACTCAGAAGAGTGATGGTAAAGGTGTTGAAGTAACCGGCGTGCAAGCACGTTCTCCTGCTGCTCGCGTTGGCCTTGAAGAAGGTGACGTGATCATGCAAGTGAACCGTCAACGCGTTGAAACAATTCGCGACATGAATAAGATCATCGAAAATACCAAAGGTAACATCGTACTAGGTGTTAAGCGCGGTAGAGAGCTTATTTTCGTACTGATCCAGTAAACCTAGTTGATAAATCATGAAAAAATAACAGCGGTGCTTGCCGCTGTTATTTTTTTTGTGCCATCATTAAGGGATTGCTCACTGATAATAAGAATACTGTGCTAAAACTTTTTAAATTTATCCTTCCTCCGCTTTTCACCGGTTTAGGCATTGCCTTTTTAGTGGTGTTATTTAGCCCAAGCCTTCGTAGCACACTGTTACCAGATATGAATTTACCTGCGGCGATATCATCAGAGCATATGAGCTTTGCTGATGCAGTGCAAAAAGCAGCACCGTCGGTTGTTACTATTTTTTCAGAAAGCATTTCCAATCAACCGCGCTATAAACGCCAAAACACCGTTCAAGCTCTTGGCTCTGGTGTGATCATGACCCAAGACGGCTATATTCTGACTAACTACCATGTAATTAAAAATGCCGATCTCATTATCGTCACGCTGGCTGATGGCCGTCGCTTTTATGATGTACAAGTGATTGGTTTTGATACTCAAACAGATTTAGCGCTATTAAAGATCAGCGCTGAGCATTTACCAAAAATTCCAGTAAATGATAAATTTAAGCCACGTGTTGGTGATGTTGTTTTAGCGATTGGAAACCCGCTTAACTTAGGCCAAACCATTACCCAAGGTATAATCAGTGCGACGGGTAAACAAAACTTAATCGATAGCCCTTACAGCAGCCTGTTACAGATGGATGCTGCGATTAACGTAGGTAACTCAGGTGGCGCGTTAGTCAATTCACGAGGTGACTTAGTCGGTATTACCTCGGCACAATTTAAAACTCATGAAAATCTCGATATTCAGGGTATCTTTTTTGCGGTACCTTACTCGATTGCCAAAGATGTGATGGATAAGCTAATCAAACATGGTCGTGTCGTTCGTGGCTATTTAGGCTTCAGTGGCACAGGTATTGATAGCACGGGCAAAGATGTAAGCGATAGCTTTACACCTGTTGCAGGCATGCGTATTTCTCAACTTGATCCATTTGGCCCAGCTTGGAAAGCAGGCATCAGAGAAACTGACATTGTAATCAAAATTGGCGGTATTCCTGTAGCCAACCCACAACAAGTGCTCGAGAAACTTGCGAATACAGAACCAGGTAAAGAGCTTGAATTTGAGATTTACCGCGATGGTAAAGTCTTAAAAGTGATGGTAACTGTTGCTGAACTCGAAGACGAGCAGTAGTTACTGAAACAACACAGATATAAAAAAGGCCTAACTGATGTTAGGCCTTTTTTATAAGTCTTAGCGATTAGCTTGAACGACGCTTGATATTGGCACCTAGAGCACTCAACTTATCTTCAATGCGTTGATAACCACGATCTACGTGATAGATGCGGTCAACAATAGTCTCACCTTGAGCAACGATGCCAGTAAGAATCAGACTTGCCGAGGCACGTAAATCAGTTGCCATTACCTGTGCGCCCGATAAGCTTTCGGTATCCCCACAAATTGCTGTATTACCTTCTAAGCGAATGTTTGCGCCCATACGCTGTAACTCAGGCACGTGCATAAAACGGTTTTCGAAAATCGTTTCTGTGATGGTTGCACTGCCCTTCGCTACCACATTTAAAGCTGTAAATTGCGCTTGCATATCGGTAGGGAAACCCGGGTGTGGCATAGTCTTAATATTAACCGCTTTTAGTTCGCGGCCACGCATATCAAGGTAAATGCTGTTATCAGTGACTTCAACCAAGGCGTTGGTAGCACGCAACTTTTCAATCACAGGATCAAGACTATGGTGGTCTGTATTTTTACAAAGCACTTCACCGCCAGCCATTGCCGCCGCAACCAAGAAAGTGCCTGTTTCAATGCGATCAGGAAGAATGCTGTACTCACAACCCGATAGTGACTCAACCCCTTCAATTTCGATACGGCTAGTGCCTGCACCGCTGATCTTCGCACCCATCGCAATTAAGCAATTAGCAAGATCGGTAATTTCAGGTTCGCGAGCTGCATTTTCAAGTACTGTTTTACCGTCAGCCAGCGTTGCTGCCATCAGTAAGTTTTCTGTTGCGCCAACACTGACCATCTCCATAAAGATTTCAGCGCCTTTTAAGCGACCATCAACCTTTGCGTTGATGTAACCATTTTCAACCTTGATGATAGCGCCCATGCGCTCAAGACCTTGAATATGGATATCAACTGGGCGAGCACCAATTGCACAACCACCAGGCAGTGATACTTGCGCTTCACCAAAACGGGCAACTAAAGGACCTAATGCAAGTACTGAGGCACGCATTTGCTTTACCAGATCGTACGGTGCAAGCGTTTTATCAACCGTCGCACCATCAATGATTAGCTTGTCTTGCTGCCACTCTACATTTGCACCCAGTGTTTTTAACAAGGCTTCTGTGGTGCCAATATCGCGTAAACGAGGAACATTACTAAAGGTACTTTTGCCCTGCCCTAAAAGCGCAGCAAAAAGAATTGGAAGAGCGGCATTTTTAGCGCCAGAAATAGTGACTTCACCTGCCAGCGAGGTGCCACCTTGAATAACAAATTGATCCATTAGGAGGCCCTGCGACTATTGAGGTAAAATAAATTTTTGTTCGCGTTTCCATTCAGTCGGTGTGAACGCTTTAATAGATACAGCGTGGATTGTACCGTCTGAGATTGTTGACATTAACGGAGCATAAACCAACTGTTGCTTCTTCACGCGAGATAAACCATCAAAACACTCACCAACAGCAATCACTTCGTAGTGGCTACCATTTGCTTTAACAATCACTTCATCTAGTTTTAGTTCGTCGCGTAATAACGTTTCGACTTGGCTTGTTTCCATAAATCTCACTCAAATAAGTTTGTGACCTGACCCAATTGCATTAAATTTTGCAGTTGTTCAGGGCTATTTTGCAGTTCAAGGTGAATACCTTGCAGCTTTAATTCTGCGAAAGAGTGAATTAACCAAGCTAAGCCCGCTGTGTCAACCCTAGATAGCCCAGAAAGGTCAAAATACCATGTTTTATGGCTAGAATCTGGCTTGACGTTCAGAAGGCGTTCACGGCCAATTGAATTTCGAGTCAGTTCGCCACTGACTCGAAACTGGTTATCTTCAAGTTGAGTAATCTCGACTTTACTCATCGCCACCATCACCTCTAAATTGCACTGGCAGTTGGCTCTTCTGCTCTAGTAAGTCACTTACATAATCTAGACCATGTTGGCGTAAAATACCTTGTAATTCACTTTGTTTAGCATCAAGCAAACTAATACCTTCTGCGATCATATCGTACGCGCCCCAGTCACCACTGCGGTCTTCACGTACTTTAAAGTCGATTCTGATATCAGGTTTACCGGCTTCAACAATCTTAGTTTTAACAACCACCACATCTTGGCCTTTGAAAGGCTGAGGCGGAGCAAACTCAACGCTTTGATTAGTGTATTGAGTAAACACACCTGCGTAAGTAGCAATTAAATACTTTTGAAAAACGTCAATGAAGCGTTGTAACTCTTTAATCGCTTTCGCTTTTTCCTCTTTATCTTCGATAGCACGCACCTTTGACACGTGATTACCTAGTACGCGCAGTGCAGCATACTTGTAGTCAATGTAAGGCATTAGCTCTTCTTCTACGATAACGCGTAGATGCTCTTTGTCTTTCGCAATAAGAGGTTGGTCTTTAGTAATACGTGCAAAAGTATTATCTGACACTGTACGAACCATTTTGTACGGGTCTTTTAAATCAACCTTAGGTTCAGCGGCTTGTGCGTTTAGGCTAAACAACACAGCAATACATAATAAAAACTTCTTAAACATAATTATTCACCACCCTGGTTGAATAAGAACTGACCGATTAACTCTTCTAAAACAAGCGCTGATTTTGTATCAGTAATGTAGTCACCATCTGCAAGCGCTTTACTCTCAACACCAAATAAATCATCTAGATCTGTATCATGCTCACTTGCTGTTACATCTTCACCCATACAGCGTTGCTCAGCAGATTCAGGAGCAATAACAGGGTTAATGCCTAAGTACTGCTCACCTAAAATACCTGATGTTAAAATAGAGATTGATGTTGTGTCTGAAAACTTACATAAGTAATTTGCATCAATCGCCATATTAACCACAGGCACAAACTCTTTTGGGTGAATAAAGATTGATTCAACTCGGCCAACAACCACACCACCTACTTTAATCGGCGCACGTGCTTTTAAAGAACCAATGTTTTCAAACTTTGCGTTCAGTTGGTAAGTCTCACCACTACCACTAATGCCGGCATTCGCAACTTTAAATGCTAATAATGCAAATGCAGCGATACCAAGGGCTACAAAAAAGCCAACTAATATTTCTAATTTCCGTGAATTCATCTTTATACCCTAATTAGCTGGTAAACATTACCGCTGTTAAAATAAAGTCAAAACCTAATACCGCCAATGACGAGTGCACAACGGTTTCTGTTGTCGCTTTACTGATCCCCTCAGATGTAGGAACACAGTCATAGCCTTTATAAAGTGCAATCCAAGTCACAATCATGGCGAATACAAAACTCTTAATCATGCCGTTCACAATATCTTGTTGGAACGACACTTGCGCTTGCATGATTGACCAGAAGCTTCCTGAGTCAACACCAAGCCAATCAACACCCACTAAATGAGCGCCGATAATAGCAACCGCAGAAAATATTAATGCAAGTAATGGCATACTGATAAAACCAGCCCAAAAACGCGGTGCAATAATGCGTTTAAGTGGATCAATCGCCATCATTTCTAAACTTGATAATTGCTCGGTTGCTTTCATTAAACCAATTTCAGCAGTAAGTGCACTGCCCGCGCGGCCTGCAAACAGTAACGCAGTTACTACAGGGCCTAACTCCCGTAATAAGCTCAATGCCACTAAAGGCCCTAAGCTATCTTCAGCACCATAGCCTACTAATACGGTGTAACCCTGCAGGGCGAGCACCATACCGATGAATAAGCCTGACACCATAATGATTAAAAGAGATTGCGAGCCCACCATATATAATTGGCGAACAAGTAAAGGCGTGCCTTTTTTGAAGTTCGGCACATTAACGAGTGCACCAAACAGCATCTGAGTTGAACGGCCAAGCGCGGCAAAGCGCCCTAATGTTTTGTGACCTAACTTCTGGAATAGATCAAGCATTATGCACTCCTAGTAATTCATCATCATACGCAGGAGCTGGGAAATGGAATGGTACAGGACCATCCGATAAACCATTTAAGAACTGTTGCACAAGCTCAGATTCATGGTTTTGCATTTGCTCTGGTGAACCTTCGCCTATCACCCCTTGATCAGCAATGATGATCACGTGATCAGCAATGCTCATAACCTCTGTTACATCATGGGTCACGATAAGTGATGATAAACCTAGCACCTCATTCAGTGATTTAATTAGCTTAACTAACACACCCATAGAGATAGGATCTTGGCCAGCAAATGGCTCATCGTACATGATAAGCTCTGGATCAAGAGCAATTGAACGCGCTAAAGCAGCTCGGCGAGCCATACCACCAGAAAGCTCAGACGGCATTAAGTCTTGTGCACCACGTAAGCCGACAGCTTGTAATTTCATTAAAACGACAAGACGGATTAAATCTTCGCTGAGTTGAGTATGTTCGCGCAAAGGAAAGGCGATATTGTCAAACACTGACATATCGGTAAATAAAGCGCCACTTTGAAACAGCATACTCATTTTGGTGCGGGCAGCATAAAGTTCCTTGCGAGTCATGCCAGGAATGCTGTTGCCTTCAAATAAAATGTCACCAGAATCAGGTTTAAGCTGACCGCCAATTAAGCGCAACATGGTGGTTTTACCAATGCCGCTTGGTCCCATGATAGCGGTAATCTTGCCTTTCGGAATGTTAAAACTCATATTTTTATATATGATTCTATCGCCCCGTGAAAAGGTTACATCCTTGATTTCTACTATTGATTGCGACAAGTCGCTCTCCATAACGTTTTTCACTAGTTTTGCCATTTTAAGGGTTTTTTAGTCAAGATGGAAAAAACAAATCGTAAAATTTTGTAATATTTTCTATCAATAAATTCTAAAGCTAGCTGCAAAGAGCTTAACGAAACCTGAAATTTAGTTTCCTTGCTAAGCACGCTTTATGCTCGCCAGCCCATTCTTTTACTTATACTTTCAGGTTCGCTTTTGTTACTATTTGCAGTCATCTGTATAAGTAATGTTGGCGTATCACAATGGTGACTTCTTTTGTCATTTTAATTATTGGTTTTGCTGCACTCGTTTGGAGTGCCGATCGGTTTGTTTATGGGGCGGCTGCACTCGCAAAAAATATGGGGATCCCCACCCTAATCATTGGTTTAACCGTTGTTGCTATGGGCTCATCAGCCCCTGAAATGATGGTATCTGCGTCGGCAGCACTTGCTGATAAAACAGATACTGCGGTAGGTAATGCGGTCGGTTCTAACATTACTAACATCTTACTTGTACTTGGTGTCACAGCTTTACTACGCCCTCTTTCAGTATCTTCAATGACACTTAAACGCGAAATGCCGCTGGTACTGTTAATCTCAGTAGCCGCTTGGTATGTGTTCTCAGATAACTATTTTTCGTTCGCTGAAGGCATTGCCTTGATGATTGCTTTTGCTGTGTTTATTGGTGGTTTAGTTATTGTTTCTCTGCGTGCTAAAAACCAAGATGACCCATTTGTCAGCGAAGCATGTGAAGATGTTCCGAATGATGTCAGTACCAAATCTGCCGTATTTTGGTTAGTCATCGGCATGATTTTATTACCAATTAGTTCACACTTTTTAGTTGAATCAGCCGTTGATATTGCGAAATATTTTGGTCTATCAGACCTTGTAATAGGTTTAACCATAATTGCTATTGGTACCAGCCTACCAGAGCTGGCGGCCTGTATTGCTGGGGTATTAAAGAACGAAGACGATTTAGCGCTCGGGAATATCGTTGGCTCAAACATTTTCAATTTACTCGCCGTATTACCACTTGCGGGTATTATCAACCCATCAATTATTGACCCTTCTGCGGCAAACCGCGATGCACTTATCATGATTGCAGCAACGATTGTATTGATTGCCATGTCATTGAACTTTAAAGGTGCTCGTCGTATCAATAGAGTAGAAGGTTGCTTCTTGTTAATCGCATTTATTGCATATCAGGGCTATATTTTCAGCCAAGTAGGATAATTAATGACACAACCTAGCTTTATCGCGCAGGGTAAGCGCGTACTCGAAATTGAAGCACAAGCTTTACAAGAAATTGAGCAATATATAAATCAAGATTTCGATAACGCTTGCCAATTAATGTTCCAATGTACAGGTCGTATTATTGTGATTGGTATGGGCAAGTCTGGCCACGTTGGTAATAAAATTGCGGCGACCCTTGCAAGTACTGGCACACCGGCATTTTTTGTTCATCCTGGCGAAGCAAGCCACGGTGATTTAGGCATGATCACCCGTGATGATGTGGTGATGTGTATTTCGAACTCAGGCGAAACCAGCGAAGTACTTAGCATTATTCCTGTTATCAAGCGCATTGGCGCAAAAATGATTTCACTAACAGGCAACCCAGACTCAACCATGGCAAAACTGTCTGATGTACATGTGTGCATTAAAGTAAGCCAAGAGGCATGTCCATTAGGCCTTGCGCCAACTGCAAGTACCACAGCGACCTTGGTTATGGGTGATGCAATAGCGGTTGCGTTACTTGAAACCCGTGGTTTCACAGCCGATGATTTTGCGCTTTCGCACCCGGGTGGCAGCTTAGGTAAACGTTTATTGCTTATATTAGATGATGTGATGCACGCAGGCGACGCCACGCCAATCGTTCGCGAAACCCAAAGCATTAAAGACGCACTAATCGAAATGTCAGCCAAGGGCCTTGGTATGACCGCGGTGATTGGTGCAGATGAAAAGTTAGTCGGATTATTCACTGATGGTGACTTACGCCGTATTTTAGAACAGCGCACCGATATCCATAACACGGCAATTAGCCAAGTGATGACTCGTTCATGTACAACTGCTCGCCCTGATATGCTTGCAGCTGAAGCTTTAAATATTATGGAACGTAAACGTATCAATGGTTTAATTGTGGTAGATCAAAGTAATACGCCAATTGGTGCCCTTAATATGCAAGACCTATTAAAAGCAGGAGTTCTTTAAGCAATGACATTCGCCGAGCTATACCAGCCTCTTAGCCCTGATGTGAGTCAGCGCGCACAAAAAGTAAAATTGCTAATCTGTGATATAGATGGTGTTTTTTCTGATGGCCGAATTTATTTAGGTAATGATGGCGAAGAGCTTAAAGCATTTAATACTAAAGATGGCTTTGGTATTAAAGCGCTCATTAATAGTGGCTTTGAAGTGGCTGTGATTACTGGCCGCCATTCACAAATAGTTCAGCAGCGAATGACTAGCCTAACAGTTCAGCACATTTATCAGGGACAAGAAGATAAGCTGATTGCTTATCAAGAGTTAAAAGATAAACTGGGGCTGACTGATGAACAAATTGCCTATATTGGTGATGATGGTCCAGACTTACCAGTAATGGAAAAAGTAGGGTTTGCTGTTGCTGTAAACGACGCACACCCACTGATTAAAAAGCTGGCTCATTACACCACATTATTACCAGGTGGCTTTGGAGCTGTGCGTGAATTAACTGATTTACTCATGTTAGAAAACGGTAAGCCGTTAACTAGCGATGGAACCAGCGCATGAATATAGCCCGTATTTTACTGAGTATTGTTTTTGTTTGTTGCATGGTGTGGTTATGGTACCCGTACTTTAACCAATCAACAGACACAATAACTAGTGAAGACGAGATCATCGCAACACCTGATTACACTGCTGTGGCGTTAAAGCAAACAGCGTATGATGAGCAAGGCAAAATTAGTCATAAAGTGGCTGCTGCTAAAATGGAGTTGTATCAACAATTAGGGTTTACCTTTTTTGAGCAACCTATTTTTACTATTTATGGCGACCAGCATGTTTGGCAAGTAAAAGCCAAAGAAGCCACATTGTATGAAAACGATCAGCTGATTTTTGAAGGGGATGTAGTTGCTAAAAACTTAACCCACAACGGCATGATTGAAGATATAAAAGCAGAAAACATTAATGTCGATATTGATAAAATGACCATGTTTTCTAAGCAACCTGTGACACTAACAGGACCGAATTTAAAGATTACCGGTAAAGGCTTAAAAGCCGATTTAAAAACCGAAATTGTTGAGTTAACTAACCATACACGAACCATATACTATGACCAATAAACTGAAGAAATTACTCCTGATCCCAAGCTTATTGATTGCCTTTTCGGGCGCAGCTGCCGAGCAAACAGGCGCTCAAATTAGCATTAGCTCAGATCGCCAAGTAGGTAAACTAAAAGATGGCGTTGGCATATTTGAAGGTAACGTAGAGATCGTGCATGGTAATCGTCGTATTACCGCTGAACGCCTTGAAGCACACGGCGGTGACACCGAGGGTACAGTAGAGTTAATTATTGCCACAGGTAAGCCTGCTTACTTCGAAGAAAAGCAAACTGATGGCACCGTGATGAGCGCCAGCGCCGAAGAAGTTCGTTATGATGTTGCAAAACGCTTCTTAACCTTAAATGGTGAAGCTGAAGTTACTCAAGCTGGTCAAAAAGTGACAGCAAAAAGCATTACCTATGATATGGCACAGCAGCTGATCAGTGCTGAAAAAGACGAAAACTCAACAGATCGTGTACACACTATTTTAGTGCCTGTTGAAAATAAAAAAGACAATAAAGGCCAACCATGAGTACATTAAAAGCAGAGCTTTTAGCTAAGAGCTATAAAGGCCGCCAAGTGGTTAAAAATGTCGGTCTTGAAGTTGAAGCGGGCAGCATTGTTGGCTTGCTTGGCCCAAATGGTGCGGGTAAAACCACCACCTTCTATATGATTGTAGGCCTAGTTCCAAGCGACAAAGGTAAAATCAGCATTGATGATAACGATATTACCCTTTTGCCAATGCACAATCGTGCCCGCTTAGGTATCGGCTATCTGCCACAAGAATCGTCAATTTTTCGAAAGTTAACGGTTTACCAAAACTTGATGGCTATTTTAGAAACCCGCAAAGATCTAAACAAAGCAGGTCGCGAAGAAACACTAAATAGCTTACTCGATGAATTCAGCATCCAACACATTCGCGATAGCCAAGGTATGGCGCTGTCAGGTGGTGAACGCCGCCGCGTTGAAATTGCCCGTGCATTAGCCGCTAATCCTAAATTTATTCTTTTAGATGAGCCTTTTGCTGGTGTTGATCCGATTTCAGTGTTAGATATAAAGAAAATTATTGAGCACCTAAAAAATCGTGGTATCGGTGTACTAATTACTGACCATAATGTTCGAGAAACCCTTGATGTTTGTGAAAAAGCCTACATTGTTTCTCATGGGGAGCTAATTGCATCAGGCACACCTGAGCACGTATTAGCAGACCAAACTGTACGCGATGTATATCTAGGCGAGCAATTCAGGCTGTAACCATTACGCCAGCGACTAGAGCATCTGCTAGACTAATAACAATGACAATAAATCGATAATGACTTAACTGTGTTTGCACAGTTATCGATAACTTTAAAAGGATTGTTAGGGATACATGAGGCAATCATTACAGCTGCGCATGGGCCAGCAACTTACAATGACTCCACAACTGCAACAAGCTATTCGTTTGTTGCAGCTCAGTACATTGGATCTCCAGCAAGAAATTCAAGAAGCGCTTGATAGTAATCCCCTACTTGAAGTGGAAGAAGCGGATTACAATGAAGAAAGCACCGGCAAGAATGAGCAAAAAGCGGAGTCTGACGATGTGCAAGTCAGCGCGTCTGCCGAAGAAGCACCTAGCGAGTACGAGCAAGAAAGTAGTGATGCTCTCAATAAAGACACCGTAAGCGATGACTTAGCCATGGATGTTACTTGGGATGAGTACATGAGTGCCGCCCCTTCAACATCATCAGGGCCAATGCCTGAAGATGAGTCTATCTATCAAGGTGCATCAACCGAAACTCTTCACGAATACCTAATGTGGCAATTACAGCTCACGCCATTTAGCCCTACTGATGAAGCGATTGCTGTCGCAATTGTAGAAGCTATCGATGATTCAGGTATTTTAACGGTAAGCTGTGAAGATATCGTCGAAAGCTTTAATCAAAATAACGATGAAGAAGAAATCGAACTTGATGAAGTCGAAGCGGTCTTAAAAAGAATTCAGTTATTTGATCCTGTGGGTATTGGCGCGCGCAGTTTACAAGAATGTCTGTGCATTCAGCTACGCCAATTCGATGCCGATACGCCATATTTAGCTGAAACTAAAATGGTTTTATCTGAGCATATCGAATTATTAGCGAGTCGCGACTATCGAACTTTGATGAAAAAGACTAAGCTTAAAGAAAACGAGCTTAAAGAAGTGATGACGCTCATCCACAGCTTAAATCCTAAGCCTGCGGATAGCATAGTACGCGAAGAATCTGAGTACGTTATACCTGATGTATCAGTGAAAAAAGTGAAAGGCCGCTGGGTAGTCGAGTTAAACCCAGATTGTATGCCAAAGATTAGAGTGAACAGCCAATATGCAGCTATGTCTCGCTCTGTTAAATCAAGTAGCGACAGCCAATTTATTCGCTCTCACTTACAAGAAGCAAAGTGGTTTATTAAGAGCTTAGAAAGCCGTAACGATACGCTATTAAAGGTGACCAACTGTATCGTTCAACAACAACAAGCTTTCTTTGAGCATGGCCCTGAGGCAATGAAGCCGATGGTGCTAAATGATGTTGCTGAAATGGTCGAAATGCATGAATCGACGATTTCACGGGTAACAACGCAAAAATATATGCATACCCCACGGGGTATTTTTGAGTTGAAATATTTCTTCTCAAGCCATGTCAGCACCGAAAATGGTGGTGAGTGTTCTTCTACAGCAATACGCGCTTTAATCAAGAAGTTAGTCGCTGCAGAAAACTCAGCTAAACCATTGAGTGATAGCAAAATTGCAGATATATTGGCTGAGCAAGGAATTAAAGTAGCTAGACGTACAATTGCAAAATATCGTGAGTCTCTAGCAATACCTCCGTCTAATCAGCGTAAGAGTCTGATTTAGACGTTTTACATAGAAGGAAAAATGCTTATGCAACTAAATTTAACTGGTCGTCATGTAGAAATCACAGATTCATTAAGAGACTATGTAAACACCAAGTTTGCAAAACTAGAAAGGCATTTTGACCATATTAATAATGTTCATGTCATTCTAGATGTAGAAAAATTAAGCCAAAAAGCAGAAGCAACTTTACATGTAAACGGAGGCGAATTATTCGCTTCTACAGAACATCAAGATATGTACGCAGCCATTGACTCACTGATCGATAAACTTGATCGCCAAGTCATTAAACACAAAGAGAAATTAGCTCGACATTAAATTATGAAACTAAGTTCACTTACTAACCAGGACTGCAGCAAAGCTGCGGTCCTTTTTAATAGCAAAAAAAGAATTCTTGAATATATCAGCGAACTGGCCCACCAGCAGCTTCCTCATTTATCGCAACAAGATATCCTAGATGCTTTACTCAACCGAGAAAAACTAGGTAGCACCGGCATTGGCCGAGGTATTGCTATTCCACATGGCCGAATGAGCGGCGCAGATGAGCCTCATGCATTTGTGATAGTGAGTGAATCCCCTATTAATTTTGATGCAATTGATAATCGTCCAGTTGATATTTTTGTGGCACTCATCGTACCAGATGGTGACTGTCAGCTTCACCTAAAGACCTTATCAACAATTGCTGATAGACTTAAAGATAAAGAATTTTGTAAACAGCTGCGTAGTGCTACTACCGATCAGCAACTGTTTCAGGTCATATCAGCAGAGGCATAAATGGAATTAATAATTATCAGCGGTCGCTCAGGCTCAGGTAAATCGGTCGCTTTACGAGTACTTGAAGACTTAGGCTATTATTGCGTTGATAATATTCCGGTTAATTTACTGCCTTCGCTCGTACGTAGTGTGTCTGATAACTACGATAAAATAGCGGTCAGTATCGACGTACGTAACTTACCGAAAGAGCAGCAAGAATTTAATGATATTCTTGAGTACCTGCCAGGTTTCGCAAACCCAACACTATTCTATTTAGACAGTGATGACCAAACTCTGATCAAACGCTTTTCAGAAACACGCCGCTTGCATCCACTATCTATTGATTCTTTGCCGCTTGATCTGGCCATTAAACAAGAAAAAATCCTGCTTGATGTGTTGATCACTCGCGCTGACTTTATGATTGATACCACTGATCTGAGTGTTCATCAGTTAGCAGAATCAATTCGCGAAAAGATTTTAGGTAAAAAAGATAAAAAGCTAATTATTACTTTTATGTCGTTTGGCTTTAAGCATGGTATTCCAAAAGAAGCTGACTACGTTTTTGATGCACGCTTTTTACCTAACCCACACTGGGAACCTGATTTAAAGCCACTAACTGGCCTTGATCAACCAGTAAAAGATTACCTAGCTAGCCACAGCATAGTGCAAAAGTTCACTTGGCAAATACAAACCTTTGTGCAAACTTGGTTGCCACATTTAGAGCGTAATAACCGCAGTTACCTGACCATTGCTATTGGTTGCACCGGCGGCCAGCATCGCTCTGTTTACTTAGCGCAAACAATTGGTGAGAGCTTTGCCAAAAGCCATGCTAATGTAAAAATTCGCCACCGCGAACAAGACATTTAATTAGGCACCAACAATGCACGCTGAAGATACCTTTTTAATTCAAAACAAACTTGGCTTACATGCTCGTGCTGCTACTGTTTTAGCGCAATTAGCACTGCAATTTGATGCCAAAATTACGCTTTATCAAGATGATAAAGAAGCTGAAGGCGACAGCGTGTTAGCATTAATGCTACTTGAAAGTAGTCAGGGTAAAGAAGTTCGCGTTGTGTGCGAAGGCCCTGACGCCGATGCTGCATTAACGGCAATCGGCGAATTAATTGCACAACGCTTCCACGAGCAAGAATAGCATTTGCTAAGACTTCAAGGTTTACGGTAAACTTAATTCGGATATTTAAAATTCCCTTTAAATATCCTACTTTTATATCGCTCGCTTTTCTAAATTACAAAACTCTTAATAAATTTATCGCAGTGCGACGATATCTCTGCAAATACACTACAAAGCAACTATGCTGTATTTGCTTAGCCTATTTAAACTTTTTTCAGTTGTAAGGACGCCAATGCCAGAAGCCTTTGAACAAGATTACCCACTACAACAACTCAAACAAGTGACCAAGTCACTCAATAGTGGTCAATTTGTTCAAGTGCGCGGTATGTTAGCCAAAACGGCACCTTGTGATACAGCCCTTTTACTTGAATCTTCTCCCCATAAAATTCGTCGTATGCTTTGGCAGCTGGTTGATCCAGATGTCCGTGGTGATGTTCTAGAAGAACTCTCTGAAGATGTACGTCTTGGCATTATTGCCCAGATGGAGCCTGAGCACATTGCTGCTGCCACTGAAGATATGGACGACGATGACTTAGGTGAGGTTTTACGTAGTCTTCCTGATACCGTATATCAAGACGTTGTCAGTGCCATGGATTCGCAAGATAGAGAGAGAGCAACTCAAGCACTTTCTTATCAAGAGCGCTCAGCCGGTGCCTTGATGAACAGCGATACGGTCACCATTCGTCCTGACGTTACTCTCGATGTTGTACTGCGCTATTTACGCTTACGAGGTGAGCTACCAGAGGGTACCGATGACTTATATGTAGTTGATAAGCATAACTGCTTTTTAGGCGCGCTTTCATTAACTACATTGCTGACCAGTCCTTCAGATAAAATTGTTCGTGATTTAATGGATGAAGACTGTGAGTCAATCCTAATCTCTATGGATGAAAGTGATGTAGCGCAACTGTTCGAGCGTCACAACTGGATTTCAGCGCCTGTTGTGGATGATAACGCTCACTTGCTTGGTCGTATTACTATTGATGATATCGTTGACGTAATCCGTGAAGATGCAGAGCACAGCATGCTAAGCCTCGCTGGTCTTGACGACGAAGAAGATACCTTTGCGCCAGTGCTAAAAAGTTCGCAGCGTCGCTCTATTTGGCTTGGGGTTAACTTATTAACCGCATTGTTAGCAGCAATTGTGGCAAGCTTTTTCGAAAACACCTTAGCAATCTTGCCTATTTTAGCGGTACTCAATGGTATCGTCCCTTCAATGGGGGGTGTTGCGGGTAGCCAAACCCTAACTCTGGTTATTCGTGGTATAGCGGTTGGTCATATCAACCAAACCAACCAACGCTTCTTATTACTTAAGGAGTTAGCGATTGGCGCACTGAATGGCATTATTTGGTCGATATTAATTGCTGGTGTGGTTGCCCTATGGCAGTGGGACTTTAAACTCGGCGCAGTGCTGGCCTTTGCAATGTTTATGAATCTTGTTGCCGCTGGTATTGCGGGTGCGAGCATTCCATTAATTCTTAAGAAAATGAAAATTGACCCAGCCCTTGCAGGGAGCGTAGTGCTGACAACCGTCACTGATATTGTTGGTATCTTTGCCTTTTTAGGCACTGCAACTTGGTTATTGATCTAATACCAATTCGCAATAATACTTAGTTAAGCGAATTGGTATAAATAAAAACGGCCCTTAAAGGGCCGTATTTATATCTATTTACTTTGCGCGCTGCTTATTTTTACCTACTCGAGGTTTGGTATTGGCCTTTTTAAACTGGCTAAAACCGGTGTGACGAGTCAGTGCCGCACGGCCTTTACCGCCCTTTCCTCTAGCAGCTTTCTCGTTACGACCTTCTTCAGGTACCAAACAGTTCGGTCCTTTACCGATTAGATTCGCTTTGCCCATTTTTCTTAGTGCTTCACGGATCATCGGCCAACCAGCAGGATCGTGGTAACGTAAAATCGCTTTGTGTAAGCGACGCTGGCGTGCGCCTTTTGGAACAGGCACTTGCTCAGTATTGTTCTTAATATTACGCAGCGAGTTCATCTCAGTGTGATAAATCGTGGTTGCATTGGCCATCGGCGATGGATAAAAGTTTTGCACTTGATCAAGCTTAAAGTCATTAGACTTTAACCACAACGCCATGTTCACCATGTCTTCGTCTTTCGTTCCTGGGTGAGCAGAAATAAAATACGGGATCAAATACTGCTTTTTACCCGCTTCTTTTGAGTATTTATCAAATAGCTCTTTAAACTTATCGTAAGCTCCCATGCCCGGCTTCATCATCTTAGACAATGGACCATCTTCAGTATGCTCAGGGGCAATTTTTAAGTACCCGCCTACGTGATGGGTAACCAACTCTTTTACATAGCGAGGGTCTTCTACAGCTAAGTCATAACGTACGCCAGACGCAATCAAAATTTTCTTTACACCTTTTACATCACGGGCTTTTTTATAAAGCTCAATAGTTGGGGTGTGATCCGTGTCCATGTGCTTACAGATATCAGGATAAACACATGATAAACGTCGGCATGTACTCTCTGCTTTTTTACTCTTACAGCGCAACTTGTACATATTCGCTGTCGGTCCACCTAAGTCAGAGATAACCCCAGTGAAGCCCGGTACTCTGTCACGAATTTGCTCAATTTCATCAATAATTGATTGCTCAGAACGGCTTTGAATAATACGTCCTTCGTGCTCTGTAATCGAACAGAAAGAACAGCCACCAAAGCAACCACGCATGATGTTCACCGAGGTTTTAATCATTTCATAGGCTGGGATTTTTTCATCGCCGTAGCTTGGGTGTGGAATACGCTGATATGGCAAACCAAATACGCCATCCATTTCTTCAGTTTCAAGCGGAAATGCAGGCGGGTTAACCCAAATAGAACGATCGCCATGGCGTTGAAATAACGCACGGGCGCAACCTGGGTTTGTTTCTTGGTGCAAAATACGCGAGGCATGGGCATAAAGCGGTTTATTTACGCTTACTTGCTCATACGCTGGCAGCTTAACGTAGGTCTTTTCCCAAGGCTTAGGACGAGCTGGCTGAATAGTGACTGGCTTAGCCGCCTCGGCACTTAAATCAATACCTGCTTTTTTAAATTCAGATTTACTACAACCCACATCATCTGCGCCATACGGGTTTGGAATTGGATCAATCTTACCTATTTTATCTATTGCAGTTGAGTCACTACCACGCCAACCCGGTAATGGTTCTTTACGAATAACCGCAGTACCACGAATATCTTGAATTGTCTCTACCGACTCACCCGCGGCAATACGGTGGGCAACTTCAACAAGTGGGCGCTCAGCATTACCGTAAATTAGAATGTCAGCTTTGGCATCAAACAATACGCTACGGCGTACTTTTTCTTGCCAATAATCATAATGAGCAATACGGCGTAAACTCGCCTCAATACCACCAATGATCAGCGGCACATCTTTATAAGCTTCGCGACAGCGTTGGCTGTATACAACTACCGCACGGTCAGGACGTTTACCGCCTATGTTACCCGGCGTATAAGCATCATCATGACGCATACGCTTTTCAGCAGTATAACGGTTGATCATCGAGTCCATATTACCCGCTGTAACACCAAAGAATAAGTTAGGCTTACCTAACTCCATAAAGGCATCTTTTGAGTTCCAATCAGGCTGTGCAATTATACCCACACGAAAACCCTGTGACTCAAGCATACGCCCTATCACAGCCATACCGAAACTTGGGTGATCTACATACGCATCACCACTGACAATGATCACGTCACAGCTATCCCAGCCTAACGCGTCCATTTCTGCACGAGTGGTTGGTAAAAATGGCGCCGTGCCATAGCATTCAGCCCAATACTTAGGGTAAGAAAACAGGCCTCGCTCGGCTTTTAATGCGCTCATAAAGTGTACTCTGCTAACAAAAGGGGCGAATTATACCTCAGTCTTATAGATTATTATAGAAAACAAAACGCCCTTCACATGGGAGGGCGCTGTTTAATTAATATGCTTTTGTTGAAACTTTCTATTGTTTAGCTTGCAGGTAGGTAATTAACTCTTTTTCTGGCATAGGCTTAGCATACATGAAGCCTTGCACTTCATCACAGCCAAGCTGGGCTAAATAATCTGCTTGCGCTTGTGTCTCGACCCCTTCTGCTATGGTTTTTAAGCCTAACCTTGCACCAAGAGAAATAATTAACGCAGCAATCGCCTGACAATCTTGACCTGGTAAATCTTTAATAAAGGCGCGATCTATTTTAAGTCTGTCTAGCGGAAGTTTTTGCAAGTAACTTAACGATGAGAACCCTGTACCAAAGTCGTCAATCGCAATCTCGATACCAAACTCTTTAAGCTCTTTTAATGTGGTGATCACATTAGCTAGCTCATCCATTACCACGCTTTCGGTCACTTCGAGTTCAATAAATTGCGGCTTTACATCGTACTTAATTAAAGTGTCTTTAACCTGCTGCGCATAGCCTTTAACTTTAAACTGCGGCACTGAAACATTCACAGCAATGCTAATTGCAAAGCCCATTGCTTCGAGGCGCTTTTGCTGCATACATGCTTGCTCTAGCACCCA
The DNA here is from genome assembly GCF_001401795.1 of Pseudoalteromonas sp. P1-26. Taxonomy (NCBI): domain Bacteria; kingdom Pseudomonadati; phylum Pseudomonadota; class Gammaproteobacteria; order Alteromonadales; family Pseudoalteromonadaceae; genus Pseudoalteromonas; species Pseudoalteromonas sp. P1-26. Next base: position 170,439 of record NZ_LKDX01000003.1, read on the forward strand.
TTGCCCTATATCAACAATTAAACCGGCATCTTCAGCCATTGGAACGAAAATCGCCGGCGAAATATACTGGCCATTACCTGACGGCCAACGCAGTAGCGCTTCACAGCCAATGATTTCAAGTGTATTTAAATCAAGTTGTGGCTGAAACCAAACCTCTAATTTACGCTGCTCAAAATCTTGACGAAGCTGTCTGATGATCCCTAAACGCCAAGCCATTTTCTCTTCCATGTCTGGGGTATACGTCACCACCATTTCAGAAGATTGTTTTTTAGCTTGGTTAAGCGCAATGTAGCCCAGCTTTAAGGTCTCGATCCCTGCTTGTAAGAAATCACCTTGATAACATAGGCCAATATTAAAGTTGATTGGTAAAATGTGTTCACCGGCATTAAACGGCAAACTTAAATGCTCGCGTAGTAGCTCAACATCACATTCACCAACGGGTAACAGTAAGCCAAACACATCTGCACCAATGCGCGATAGCAGCTTTGCATTTGGGTATTCTTGATGTAGCCTATCAACAATGGCATTTAGTAATAAGTTACCAATCTCTTGGCCTAAGCCATTATTAATATCTGAGAATTGCGCAACATCAATTAATAAAAAGACATAGTCACTTTTACCCGGCTGGTAGTAACGCTCCACTTTATTCATGAAATCATTACGATTCGATAAACCAGTTAAAACATCTTTATAAGCTGCATCACGTAAACGGTTGAACAACCTAACATTATCAAGACCAACACTGACATTGGTTAAAAATATCTCTGCAAATTGTAGTTGTGAAGGACTTGGTGTGTGCTCGGTTTCTAAGTAAATAGCTGCTTGGCGGTTTTTGCTTTTTAATAAATACGTACTGTCTACATCGGTGTGCTGATGCTCACCTTGGGCTAGGCAGTTATTAACTTGCATGATAATACGGCCATCATCAAGCTGCTCAATACCCTGGCCAATAAACTCATTATATTCAGCACAACCACCTAAAACATAAACCTGGTTATCATCTTCGATAGAGCCACACAGTAAACCTTGCGGTTCGCAATCTAAAATAATTGAGAGCTGCTTAATCACTGCCATTGAAAAGGCTTTGATATCAGTAAAACCAAGAATAGCCTTAGATGCATACAAAATATTATTTAACGCGCGGCTTTGAAATTCGAGCTGACATACTTGCTCATAAGATCGAATAGCCGTTACAAGGGCGGTGATAAGTTTACTACGTGTTAGTTCTGTTTTTGTTTTGTAGTCGTTAATATCGTATTCGCGGATCACTTTTTCTTCAGGTGCATAGCCTGGTTGTCCGGTACGTAAAATAATGCGCACATTGTGATTATTGAGGCACTCTCTAACCTGCTTTACAACTTGCAAGCCAGCATCATCTGACTCCATAACCACATCAAGGAGTATTACCGAAATCGTATGGTCATTTTTAAGTAATTCGAGCGCTTCTGCACCTGAGTAGGCATGATGGAATCGCAGCCCTTTATCCCAAAACTCTACGCCTGAGAGGGCAAGCTTAGTAACTGAATGTATTTCTGGATCATCATCGACAATTAATACGTCCCAAAAATCAGAGACAGTTTCATCCACTAACTGTTCGTCATCTTGGTCACTAAACAAAAAGTCGTTACTCTCTGATGCCATTAATAATTCCTTAGAGTGATCCCCGTAATACTGTAACTATGGCGCCACTCCATTTTACAGCGATGCTCAAAATTCTATCACTTATTTAACTATGATACATTAGTGATAGCTTATATAGTATCAAACAGATTATAGTCTATGTTACGTATAATGTTATGAAAGTTATAAAACAATTGCCTGAGGTGAGATTATTAAAATACTCATTTTTACCCTAAAAGCGATTTTTATCAGCATTCTGATCTCACTTGTGATTGGGCTCATGCTTTCACCGCAATATACTGTTCACAAATCAATTAAAGTGAATGCGAGCAGTGCTGAGATTGCAAGCCTTATAGGCGACTTTAATCAATGGCCTAAATGGCAACCATGGCAGGCTGTCGACCCGAGTATTAAATTTACCATTGCAGAACCTAGCCAAGGTGTAGGTGCACATCAATTTTGGCAAAGTCGCTTTGGCGAAGGTGAAATGACCATCACCCAACTCGACCACAGCCAGCTTTCATTTAATATCTTATTTAATAAAGAACACATTGCCCAAGGCACAATTCGCTATTTACCTGAAGGCGATAACGTTAACATTGAGTGTTCATTAAAAGGTGAGGTCAACACCCCTATTATTGGTGGCTACCTTGCTTTACTAAGCCAGTATATTCTCAATAACACAGTAAAACTGGCGCTCAATAACATCAAAACTCATGCGCAGTTAGCAACAACAGGCAAGGACAGTGTGACCGATGACAGTGAAAGCAGCTCAGGCGAGAGTTAATCTTGCTAATATCATAGAAAACCAGCTTGGCTACCCTATTCATAAGGCATCATCGGCTAGGATCAACCATGCTGGTGATGACAGCTATTCAGCACAAGGTCAACAGCAGTTAGCTTATCAAATTAAAGCGCAAGCAAGCCTTTTAGAGCGCGCTCAAACTCGCCAAGAAATTCAATTCATTAAACGCCAAGAAAATATCGAAACTATTATGGCGATGGCTATGGCGTTTTGCCCCGATGTCACAGGCCAACAACAGCCAGATTTTGATTGGATAGAGCGCTTTATTAGTTTATGTGAAGACACAGCTAATTCTTCAATGCAAAAGCTATGGGCAAAAATACTCGCAGGTGAAACCGTGTCACCGGGCACCTTTTCGATTAAAAGCTTACAAACACTTAAACACATGACTCAGCGCGAAGCAGATGCCCTTCAGCGCTGTACATCACTGTGTGGCTTCAATGAAAAAGATAACAGCCACTTAATTTTACTCGGCTTTTACAAGAAGCCTTCGCTGTTTGATTTACTTAGAAAAGGTAACAAGGTGTCATTTAATTTAGGGAAAACCCCTGTTAGCTTTCCTGATATTCTTACTCTGATGGATATTAACTTACTGTATCGAAAAGAAATCGAATCAGCGGTTTTAAAAGCAGGCCAAGAACTAGTACTGAGCTTTATGAATCAACGCTTGGTTTTAAAAGCAAAAAGTAATGACTTAGTACTCAGTTATTATAAATTTACACAAACGGGCGACGAGTTAAGAAAGCTAATCGCATCGCCAATAAATAAGGCTTATAAGCAGATACTTTCAACATCATTAGAAGATGAATTTGAAGTTAGCTGGCAAACTTTAAAATAAAGCTGCCAGCTAAATATAAACCGAAAAACTCGATTAGAAGTGGATTTGAATACCCGCAAATGGGCCTGATGCATCTAAATCTGTGTAGATATCATCAATATCATCAAGCTCTAAAGTCATTGAGCGGTAACCCGCTTTAATGTCCATATCAATTGCTAAGTTATCAAGTAAAGCGTATGCAACACCCGCTTGGTAGTCTTGAATTTTGCTATCGTCGATAGCCAGTAAGCTACCTTCAAAGAATACGCTTAAACCTGTTAACGGCAAACCAACTTCAGCACGACCATACACTAAAGGTACGAAACCAGAAAAATCAACGCGCTCAGTCGTGTTTTGGCCACCATCTTGCGATGTACCCGTTACCGTAATTTCACCGTCAAATTGTTTAGCGTTTACACCTAAATCAATTGAAACCAAATCATTATCAAAGATTTCGTAATATAGGATGTAGTCAACATGTGATAAATCACTTACTGTGCCTACTTGTGTGCCTACCACATAATCAGAACCACCAAAACTAAATGTTTCATCAAGTGTTGTATCACCATTTAACTCAAGTTCAGTGTATTTTAGTTTAATGTTTGGTACTAACGGCACTGGGTGCTCAAGTGCTGCGTAGTAGCTCGTAAACGTTTCATCATCAAATTTAAAGCTTTGTAGATTTCCGTCTTGAGCAAAACTACCGCTGTTATCTGATTGCCAGCCATCAACACCTAGGTATAAACCTAATAATGTATCAGCTTGCGCTGTTGGAGCTAAACAGGCCATTGAAAGGGCAGCTGCTAAACAGTACTTTTTCATCATTTTATCCTTGCGCTAAAAGTTCGCTAAGTTCAATTAGAGCCGCATTGGCTCGAGAAATATAATTCGCCATGACCAGTGAGTGGTTAGCAACAAAACCAAAACCACTGCCATTTAAGATCATTGGGCTCCACACAGTTTCTTGCGTGGCCTCTAATTCACGAATAATTTGTTGCAGACTAACACGAGCATTTTTCTTTTCTAAGACATCAGCAAAATCATATTCAACCGCTTGTAAAAAGTGCAGTAATGCCCACGTTGCACCACGCGATTCATAAAATACATCATCAATTTGCCACCAAGATGTTTTTACTTGGCTTTGCAAAGGGGTGTATGTTGCTTGATGAGCTGCAGTATCGCCAGCTAAATCAGTGTTCAAACGATCTTGGCCAACACTTGCGCTTAGACGCTGACTTAAACTACCCAAGCGCTTTTCAGCTTCTTTTAACCAGCCACGTAAGTTATCGGCCCGGGCATAAAACTGGCTATCTCGATCGTTCTGATCCGCAATTTGAGTGCGATACACAACCAGTAAATCAATACCCTTTTGATATTCAGTTTCTGCGCTAGGCCATGCCCATGCTACCGAGCTTATATTAAATTGCGGCTGTGCTTTTTTAAGAGCTTCGTGCTCAGTTGATTGAGACTGTGAACGGCTGAAGTCTTTACGCATCGACAACACTAAATCTCGGGTCATCTCAAGCGCGCCATATTCCCACGCCGGCATGTTATCCATCATTACACTTGGTGGCATCATATCGTTAGATAAGTAGCCGCCAGGCTTATTTAATAATGTACTTGCCACATTGATCAACGTAGTTGTTGTTGTGTAGCCGGTGACAAACTTTTCACCGCGCATTTGCGCTTCCTGTTTTGCCTTGCTAACAACATCCATACGAGCTGGTTCACTACTCCAGTAAACAGCAATCGCGTAAAAAATAATTAGTATAATAAGTAATGCACTGGCTATTTTTCCTTTATGCTCAGACATAATACCTCCTAGTGATGTGAGTGCTCTTTACTTTTTTTTGATGCCTGCTCAGACATTTCTTGTAAAGACACAACCTTGGCTTGAGTAAAAACTCGATTGCCATCATTAAAATATAGCGTGAGTTTTCGTTCTTGCCCTGCTTTTAGTTGATCTTCAGGTTCAAACACCATTAAGTGATAACCACCCGGTTTAAACTCAACACTGCTGTGACCATCAATCTTTAATGATAAAACCTGTTCCATTTTCATCATGCCATCAACATGAGTATGCTGATGAATTTCAACACGTCCTAAACCATCAAGCTCAGCTTTAGTTAATACCGTTGCATGCTCACTTGGGTTAGTAATAGTTAAATAAGCCACGCTGGCTTTACTGGCTGGTAAAAATTCACGTACCTGCGCGTTGCTTACAGTTACTTCGGCAACATCGCTATGGTCATGGCCACTATGGGCAGATGAAAAAGTACTAAAGAATAAACTTGCGGTAAGAAAAGAGAGTGCGGGCCACAGTTTCATTATGTTTTAATCCTTGTTAAGACATTAACTTACCCGCTAAATTTAGCATATTTTATGTATTAAGGCAGTTTATTAGTACCTTAAGCTGGCGATTTTTTGTTATCGGCAATCAACCAGCATAATGCTGCGATGAGTAAAAGTGGCCATGCAATCATTACTGAGCCAAATAAAAACGCAAGCACAACACCAATCAAAGCAACAACACCTGCGCCTAGCAGCCCAATAGTGAATAGCGCAACACCTGCAACGACGGCAATGACTGCCACTATTGCACCGATGACCTCAAGCCCAGCCCAACTCATATCAGCAATTGATAAAGGTAATTGCCATGAGTCAAACGATACAAATGAAACCGCATCAGTGCATAGTAATAACATTGCCAAAATGATGATAGCTAACGTTTTCATGTCCTACTCCTAGTAACCTTTCACTGGTAAAGTGCAATGAGCCACTAAATAACCCACGCCTATTAACAGCGGCATTTGAATAAGTAATATGATCATGACCAAACGTGTTGACCATACAGGGAAGCCCAAGCGCGCAGCGAGTCCGCTACACACACCCGAGATCTTTTTATTACTCAGATCACGGTACCAACGTGTCGATGTGTGATAAGTATTCATTATTAACCTCCTAAGCCGACTGCTTCATCGTTGCTTTCAAGTCAGCAAGCTCTTTATCGATTGCTTCATCTTTCTCAAGGGCAGCGAATTGTGCTGCTGTTGAATTTGCAGCATCACTTTGTGTCAGTTCATACGCTTCAACTTGCGACTCAATGTTTTCAACGCGTTGCTCTAAATAGTCAAAACGCGCTAATGCATCTTCAACTTTACTGCTATGCAGCTGCTCTTTTACTTTTAAGCGTGCTGTAACAACGCGTTCTTTTTGCATGTAAGTCAGCTGTTTGGCTTTTGCATCTGCAAGCTTGTTTTGTAAACGCTGACAATCTTCTGTCAATTTAGCGAGTGACTCTGCCACTTTATCCATTTCAGCTTGTTGCGCTTCGATTTCTGTCGTTAAACGCTGCTTTTCAACTAATGCTGCTTTGGCAAGATCATCACGATCTTTACTCAACGCTTTTTCTGCTTTCGCTTGCCAGTCAGCTACTTTCGCTTGTTTCGCTGCAATTTCACGCTTCATTTGCTTTTCTTGCGTTAAAAATGTCGCAGCAGTTGCACGGCATTCGGTCAGTGCATCCTGCATTTCTTGCACGAGTAGATTAAGTAACTTTTCAGGATCTTCAGCTTTGTCTAATGCTGCAGAAAGGTTTGCCTGAATAATGTCATTTACGCGATTTAATACACCCATGTGACTCTCCTGTTGATTATTGGGTTAATACAGCTAGGAGATTCCAATTCTTGTGCCAACTAACGAATAAATTAAAATTATCATTTATATACAATAAGTTGAGTCAGTTAAATTTAGATTTAGGCTGACTAGTGACTGAATGAAAAATAACTAATTTGACTAAAAAATTAACTTTTTCACTAAATTTTAGGATCAAAAAAAGCCACAAAATGTGGCTTTTTTAATAGGGTAAATGATTAGGCTTCTGGGACAAAACTTAAGGCTTTATCCATAACAGATAAATCGGCCGCTTTACCATGGCCTTTTTCTGAAAGATGGCGTCTAAAACCACGCGCACCAGGTTGGCCTTGGAAAATTCCCAACATATGGCGAGCAATATGCCAAAAGTTAGCGCCTTTGCTCATTTCATCTTCAATATAGTCATACATCGAGCGCACAACCTGATGACGACTCAGCGTAAAGGCTTCATCACCATATATGTTTTCGTCGACCTCAGACAAAATAAACGGATTACTATACGCTTCACGACCAATCATAATGCCATCAACATACTCAAGGTGAGCTACGCTATCAGCAATTGTTTTCACGCCACCATTTAAGCTTAAATGCAATTGCGGATAATCTTTTTTCAACTGATAAACGCGCGGGTAATCAAGAGGTGGGATCTCACGATTTTCTTTTGGGCTTAAGCCATTTAACCAAGCTTTACGCGCATGAATAATAAAGTCATCACAACCAACATCATGACTCGCTTCAATTAAAGCACATAAAAACTCATACGAATCTTGCTCATCAATACCAATGCGCGTTTTAACAGTAACAGGAATAGTCACTTCGGCCTTCATTGCAGCAACGCAGTCAGCAACCAGTTTAGGCTCAGCCATTAAACAAGCACCAAAACGACCATTTTGCACGCGATCAGACGGACAGCCGACATTTAAATTTACTTCATGATAGCCGCGCTCCGCCGCTAACTTTGCACACTTAGCCAACGCTTCAGGATCTGAGCCACCAAGTTGCAATGCCACTGGCCCTTCATGCTCATTAAAGTGTAGGTAATCGCCTTTACCAAATAAAATAGCGCCGGTTGTCACCATCTCAGTGTAAAGCACAGCATGCTTAGTCATTTTACGGTGAAAGGTTCGACAGTGACGATCAGTCCAATCTAACATGGGTGCCACGGAAAAACGGCGGTTTAATGTCGTTGTGCTCATAACATGGCCCCTTTAAAGATCAATGCATTTACTTGCAACTTAAATTACCTAATACGATTAACGCTTAATATAGCGATGACACATACCCTTTAGGTATGCACCGAAATGAAAAATTGTGAACATTATACCACCGAAGCTAGCTCGCGGCATGGCTTAATCGAAGATCAGATGGTGAAAAGAGGCGAAGAAGTGTACTGCAATCTCACTTCTTTGATGAATAAGGTAAAATACTAAGACTACATTTTTACTTTACTAAGAAGGTGTTCAAGGTTTTGGCCCGTAAGTTCCAAAATCGTAATTTCAAGCTCTTTGTAGTCCTCGTTCTTGAGGTTAACTAATTTAGCGCCCACTGCAATTCGTGCTACTTTCTCAACGGGGTCCATTTCGACAATTTCAATTGATGCACGCGTATCATGATCTTTTGATTGCACATAATATTCACTAAAGAAGGTACCATCTGCACGTACATTTGGATTACTGTCAGACACAGACTGCAGGAGCGTGCCTTTCTTTAAATCACTTTTACGAAGTGAAAAGCTGTATTCCGCCACATTGGCATGACCAACAATTACGGTTACTGCGCTTTCACCATTAATTTTAAAATCATGATCTGTTACTTCGATAACTTTTAGCTTACCACTATCATAGGTCGGCTCCATGCAAGCACCTAAACTAAAAATCAGAAAAACAGATAAGACGACATTTTTGATTAGCATTCTTTGTTCCTTAAATTTTATATTGCCTTCTTTAAAGTTAGATAAAAGAAGGCAATTATTCAAAGTTTAAATCACTGAAAATGCACTTTAAATTAAAACTAGCCTACAACACTCAAACCGAAGTAGTGAGCGATACCGCCTAAGATATTGGTAACCGCTACTGACGATAAAATTAAGCCCATCACCCGACTGATAATGCTCGCGCCACTATCACCAATTAACTTATGAACATGCGTGGCAAGCAGTAATAAAACCAGCACGATGACTAGTACAGAAAGCATAATTGATGAGGTTATAAGTTGCTCATACCAAGTGTATTCGGTATTTCGAGTCATCAGTACTGCACCAAGCATAGCACCGGGGCTGGCAATAGAAGGAATCGCCAACGGAAAAATAGCGGTTTCGGTGCTATCTCGAACACTTTTGATTTCTGTTTCTGGTTTACTTTCACCGAAGATCATCGACAGAGCAAACAGTAATAATACGATACCTCCGGCAATCTGAAATGCCGAAAGTGGAATATTGATCGCGTTTAAAAGTAACTCGCCCGCAACAACAAAAAATAATAGCACTAATGCCGAAACACCAACCGCTTTTAATGCAACTTTGCGCTTAAATTTGGCGTCATCCCAGCGTGTAACAGCAATAAAAACAGGCACGGTCCCGATAGGATCAATGACGGCAAAAAAGAAAATGAATGCAGCTAGCAATTCACTCATTAAGAAAACTCCCTGAAAACGTGTTAGCGAATAAAAACACTGCAACTACAATACAGTATGTTAGTATATCACGGTAGCGTAAGGATAAGAGAAGATGAATATAGAATCACTCGTCAGTAAAGCAAAACAAGTATGCGATAATCGTGGTGCACGTTTCACACCTATCCGTGAAAAAGTATTCCGCCTATTAGCTAGTGCGCAAGGTGGTGTGGGTGCTTATGACCTATTAGAACAACTCAAATTAACTGAGTCAGGCGCAAAACCTGCCACTATTTATCGAGCGCTCGATTTCTTATCGGAACTTGGCTTTATTCATAAAATTGAAAGCACCAACTCATTTATGTTGTGCCATCATTTCGATCACATTCACCCTGTACAGTTATTAATTTGTGACAGCTGTGGTTATGTAAAAGAATTACATTCAACAGTAATTTCTCATGAACTTAATAACTTAGCGGCAGAAAGTGGATTTATTGTCTCAGGACAAACAATTGAAGCGCACGGTAAATGCGAAAAATGCAAAGAATAAGTGCGGTGTTTGAAACAACCACTACACTTAAAGTATGATTAACGGCATTTCGAAACCTAAGGGAAAATAAATAATGAATGTGGAGTTCATCAACCCTTTTTTATCATCATTATTAAATGTTTTGAGCACTATGGCTCAAACAGAATTAAAGCCGGGCAAACCTAGTTTAAAGAAAGACGAACTAGCCCGTGGCGATGTATCAGGTTTGATTGGTATGGTTGGCCCACAAACTAAAGGTTCACTTTCAATCACCTTTGATGAAAATCTAGCACTGACGATTATGGAAAGAATGCTAGGTGAACGCCCTGATACGGTGAACGAAGAAGTAACCGACATGGTAGGTGAAATTACTAACATGGTGACAGGTGGCGCTAAAAACTTACTTGGCGAAAAAGGCTATGAGTTTGATATGGCAACGCCAGTTGTAGTGTCTGGTAAGGGACATACAATTGCACATAAATGTGAAGGCGCCAAGGTGTTAATTCCATTCACGTCTGCTGATGGTAACGCCAATATTGAAGTTAGCTTTGATAAACTATGAGCTGGCAGCAAAAAACCATTCAATTGAAGCCTCGCTCACGAGGCTTTCACATCATTGATGACGAGCTACTTCGTCAACTTCCAGAAATAGCACAATACAAAGTCGGCTTATTACACCTATTCATTCAACACACTTCTGCAAGCTTAACTATTAACGAAAATGCAGATCCTACAGTAAGAATGGATATGGAAAGTCACTTCAATCATTTTGTGCCAGAACGACAAAGTTATTACCGCCATGATTATGAAGGTGATGACGACATGCCAGCCCACATAAAAAGCAGTACACTAGGTGCTGAGCTCACTATTCCAATTAACCAAGGCCGTTTAATGCTAGGTACTTGGCAAGGTATCTATTTAGGTGAACACCGAGATCATGGTGGCGCTAGACGTATTATCGCGACTGTTCAAGGCCAGATCTAAAACTAGCTGTAAGCTGTAAGCAAAACTTGGCTTTATATTTAAGAAAGTGTTTTTGGGATTTTTTAGAGATTGGAGCGGCACACGAGGCTCGAACTCGTGACCTCAACCTTGGCAAGGTTGCGCTCTACCAACTGAGCTAGTGCCGCTTTAAAGTAGTCAGTAATTTGTCCGTTGGCGCACAACCTGAAGGTTGCGGTTAAACGTTCTGGCAACTGAACTAGTGCCGCACAATAAGTTACTAGTTTTAAGTTACAAGCTTCAAGTTAATTACTTCCACTTGAAACTTAAGCCAATTTCTTTTGGTGAGAAATTGGAGCGGCACACGAGGCTCGAACTCGTGACCTCAACCTTGGCAAGGTTGCGCT